>NZ_LDNX01000117.1:0-22892 GCF_001027955.1 Kocuria sp. SM24M-10
CAGCCGGGGCACCGCCGCCGGCCCGGCTCAGCGGGGGCCGACCACCGGCCGCCGGCCCGGCTCAGCGGGGGCCGACCACCGGCCGCGGGCCCGGGCGGCCCCACTCGGCCCAGGAGCCGTCGTAGACGGAGACCTCCGTGCGGCCCGCGAGGTGGGCGCCCAGGGCCAGCACGCACGCGGTGAGCCCCGAGCCGCAGCTGGTGACCACGCGCCGGCCCTCGGGGGCCGCCGCTGCGATGCGCTCCCGCAGCTCGGGCGGCGGCAGCAGCCGCCCGTCCGCGCCCAGCAGCTCCGTGTACGGCAGGCTGACCGCCCCGGGCATGTGGCCGGGGCGCAGGCCGGGGCGGGGCTCGGGCTCCGTGCCCGCGAACCGGCCGGCGGAGCGGGCGTCGAGGACGACCGCCCCGGGCTCGGCGAGGGCGCCGGCGACGTCGTCGGCGCCCACGAAGAACCCCTCCTGCGGCACGAGCTCGACGTCACCGGGCTCGGCGGGCGGATCCGCGTGCGCGCCCACCGGCCGCCCCTCGGCGGCCCAGGCCGGCAGCCCGCCGTCGAGCACCGCGACCCGGTCGAAGCCCGCCGCCCGCAGCATCCACCACACCCGCGCGGAGGCGAAGACGCCCTTGCCGTCGTAGGCCACCACGCTGCTGGTCCGGGAGATCCCCAGCGCGCGGGCCGCCGCGGTCAGCCGGCCCGCCGGCGGCATGGTGTGCGGCAGCTCCGCGGACGGGTCGGCGAACGGCCCGTCCAGGTCCAGGAGCAGGGCGCCCGGGATGGCCTCGTCGGTCCGGTTGAGCGTGGAGCTCGCGTCCACCAGCACGAGCCGGGGGTCGCCGAGGTGGGCGGCCAGCCATCCGGTGCCCACCACGGGCCCGGGCAGCTCGAGGGACGTCTTCTGGTGCGGGGTGCCGGTGCTCATGCGGGTCAGGGTAGCGCCTCGGGCTACGAGGCGGCGCCCGCCAGCGCCCGCTCGAGGTCCTCCAGCTGGTCCTCGACGTCCTCGATCCCCACCGACAGCCGCACGAGGTCGGTGGGCACCGCCAGCGGGGTGCCCCGGACCGAGGCGTGCGTCATCTCGGACGGATAGCAGATCAGGGACTCGACCCCGCCCAGGCTCACGGACAGGGAGTACAGCCGGGTGCCCTCGGCCACCGCGCGGGCCGCGGCCTCTCCCCCGGCGAGGCGGAAGGAGACCATGCCGCCGGACCCGCGCATCTGCGTCGCGGCGAGCGCGTGGCCGGGGTGCTCGGGCAGCCCGGGGTAGAGCACCTGGGAGACCTCCGGACGCTCCAGCAGCCACTCCGCGATCCGCTGGGCGTTCTCCTGGTGGCGTTCCATGCGCAGGCTCAGGGTCTTGAGCCCGCGGGCGGCCAGGTAGCTGTCCTGGGGCCCGGCCACGGCGCCTGCGGCGAACTGCTGAAAGCCGACCGTCTCGGCGAGCGGGGCGCCGCGCCAGGCGGCGGTCCCGACGACCACGGCCCCGCCGAGGACGTCGGAGTGCCCGCCGATGTACTTGGTGGTGGAGTGCACCACGGCGTGGGCCCCCAGGAGCAGCGGGTTCTGCAGGTACGGGGAGGCGAAGGTGTTGTCCACCACGAGCAGCGCGCCCGCCTCCCGGGCCAGCTCCGCCCAGGCCGCGACGTCGGCGATGCCGAGCAGCGGGTTGGAGGGCGTCTCCAGCCACAGCACCGCGGTGTCCCCGGGGCGGACCGCGGCGCGGACGGCGTCGAGATCGGTGATCTCCACGGGGGTGTGGCCGATCCCCCACGGGGCGAGCACCCGGATGATCAGCCGGTTGGTGCCGCCGTAGCCGTCGGCGCCGAGCACCACGTGCTCGCCCGGGCGCAGCACCGCCCGCAGCAGCGCGTCCTCGGCGGCGATCCCGGAGGCGAAGGCGAACGCGCGCTCGCCGTGCTCCAGGGCCGCGAGCTGCTCCTCGAAGCCGTTGCGGGTGGGGTTGGAGCCGCGGCTGTACTCGTGGCCGGCGCGCAGGACGTTGATCCCGTCCTGGGCGAAGGTGGAGGTCTGGTAGACCGGCGGGATGACGGCCCCGGTCAGGGGGTCGGGCTGCTGGCCGGCGTGGACGGCGGTGGTGGTGAAGCCGCGGCGGCGGGTGGTGACGGTCTGGCTCATGGTGGGGCTCACTTCCGGAGGGTCGAAACGGTCTCGAGCACGGCGTCGAGGGCCTGGCCGAGGTCGGCCACGAGGTCCTGGGGCGCCTCGAGGCCGATCGAGAGCCGGACGGTGGTCTCGGCGATCCCGCCGGCCCGGCGCTGCTCGGGCGTGAGCCGGCAGTGGGTCATCGCGGCCGGGTGGGCCACGAGGCTGCGGGTGTCGCCGATGTTGGCGACCAGCTTGAACAGTCGCAGCCCGTCGATGAAGGGGCCCACGGCGGCGTCCGGGGCCGCGAGGTCGAAGGAGAACACGGAGCCGGTGCCGTGGGGGAAGTCCCGGGCCGCGATCCCGGCCCCGGGGTCCCCCGGCAGCCCGGGGTGGTGCACGCGCTCGACGGCGGGGTGGCCGGCGAGGAACTCGGCCACGGTCAGCGCCGAGGCCGTGTGCCGGGCCACCCGCAGGTCGAGGGTCTCGGTGCCCTGCAGGATCTGGCTGGCGTTGAACGGGGACAGCGTGGTGCCGAGGTCGTGCACGTACTTGGCCCGGACCAGGTGCAGGTAGGGGCTGGCGCCGGCGCACTTGTCGAGCAGGCTCTGCCCGCCCCAGCGGGCGCGGGCGCGGGTGAACTGGGGCCACCGCGCAGGCTCGGCGGACCAGTCGAACGTCCCGCCGTCCACGACCGCCCCGGCGAGGGCGTTGCCGTGGCCGCCGAGGAACTTGGTGGCCGAGTGCACCACGATGTCCGCGCCCTTCTCCAGCGGCCGGTACAGCGCCGGGGAGGCGAGGGTGTTGTCGACGACGACGGGCACCCGCGCCGCCCGGGCGACGTCGGCGATCCCGGGCAGGTCCGGCAGCGTGGCCAGCGGGTTGCCGATGGACTCGAGCAGGAAGGCCCGGGTGTCGGGGCGCACGGCCGCGGCCCAGGCGCCGGGTGCGGTGGGGTCCACGAAGTCGACCTCGACGCCGTGGTCGGCCAGCGAGTCGGTGAGCAGGTCCACGGTCCCGCCGTAGAGCTTCTCGGAGGCGACCAGGTGCTTGTCCTCCCCCTGGCCCAGCAGGGCCAGCAGGGCCACGGCCACCGCGGACTGCCCGGAGCCGGTGGCCACGGCGCCCGCCCCGCCCTCGAGGTCGCTGATCCGCTGCTCGAGCACGGCGACCGTGGGGTTGCCGGTGCGGGTGTAGGTGAAGCCGGCGCGGGTCTGGGCGAACATCTGCCGGGCGGCCTCGTAGTCCGGGAACTCGAAGGCGGCGCTCTGGTAGATCGGCACCGTGAGGGTGCGCTGCCCGGGGTCGTGGTCGGCGCCGGCGTGGATCTGCCGGGTCGAGAGGTCGTGATCGGTCACGGGGAGGGACATGGCGCGGCTCCTGTGCACGTGCTCTTACCCGCACCGGTCACCCGCTGCGGGGCAGCGGGGATGCAGGCCGCTTCCTCATCCGAACCACCCGATGAGCATGGGGTTGGTGCGCGACCCAGTCGGAGCTTGGCAGTCGCGTCTCGTGAAGCTGGGACCACACTATGCGCGGGGCGGGCCGGCGCCGTTCCGCGACCCAAGATGACGTCCGTGACGGATCGTGACGCCGCTCGTGACGCCCCCGGTGGCGCCCTCTGTGAGCCCCGGCGCTCCCGGCGCCCCGGCGGGTCACGCCCGGGTGTCGATGTCCTCGAAGATCAGGAACGTCTGGGTGTCCACCACGCCGGGCAGTTGCTGGATGTGCTCGAAGATCACCTGCCGCAGGTGCACCGTGTCCACGGCGCGCACCAGCAGCATGACGTCGAAGTTGCCGCCCACCAGGGCGATGTGGTGCACGGCCGGGATGGCCCGCAGCTGCGCGCACAGCTCCCGCCAGGTGTTCTGCTGGAGCTTCAGCGTCACATAGGCCGAGGCCTGCAGCCCGGCGCGCACCGGGTCGATCACGGTGCTGAAGCGCAGGATCACCCCCTCGTCGCGCAGCCGGTTGATGCGGGCGTAGGCGTGGGCGCGGGAGACGTGCACGGCCGCGGCGATCGCGGTCACCGACTGCCGGGCGTCCCGGGAGAGCTCGGCGAGGATCTTCCGGTCGGTCTCGTCCAGCGGGACGGGGGTCGAGGGCACGGCGGGGCTCCTTCGGGGCGGGACGGGAGGGCGGGCAGCGGCGTCGGACGAATGCGTGTGCGCCACGCCACAGTAGAACATTTCGTCCACGAGGACAGCACCGATGCCCGCAGGATTCTGGACTTTCCCGCACCCCTGGATACGAACCGTCGGTTCTTCTCATACTGGGCGGACAGAACTTCAGCGGCCTTCCTGCCTCCCCGCGTCCGCACCAGGACCGGGGACCGACCGAGGGGACACCATGAGCCAGACCGTCGAGACCCCCGAGGACCCGATCCTCCGGGCCTCCCAGACCTTCGGCATCACGCCGGAGCAGTACATGCTCCCGGCGCGCGGCGAGATCCGGATGGTGGACCCCACCGGCCGGCTGCTGCCGGCCGAGGAGCAGGGCACCGAGCCCGGCCACGAGTACCCGCTGCCCGCGGGGGACGTGCTGCTGGGCGCCTACGAGAAGCTGGTGGTCGGCCGCCGGGTCAACGACCAGAACTCCGCGCTGGTGCGCCAGGGCCGGATGGCCGTCTATCCCTCCAGCCACGGGCAGGAGGCCTGCCAGGTGGCGGCGGCCCTGTGCCTGCGGGAGGGCGACTGGCTGTTCCCCACCTACCGGGACACCGTGGCCGTGATGACCAAGGGCGTGCGGCCCATGGACGTGATGTCGATCTTCCGCGGCGAGTGGCACGGCGGCTACGACCCCCACGAGCACCACGTCGGCATCCAGTCGACCCCGCTGACCACCCAGCTGCTGCACGCGGTGGGCGTGGCCCACGCCGCGAAGCTGCGCGGTGAGGACACCGTGGTCCTGGCCATGTGCGGCGACGGCGCCACGAGCGAGGGCGACTTCCACGAGGCCCTCAACTTCGCCGCCGTGTTCAAGCTGCCGGTCGTGTTCTTCGTGCAGAACAACGGCTACGCGATCTCCGTGCCCCTGTCCCAGCAGTCGGCCGCCCCGAGCCTCGCCCACAAGGCGGTCGGCTACGGCATGGCCGGGGAGCGGGTGGACGGCAACGACCTGGTGGCCCTGCTCGCCACGCTGGGCCGCGCCGTGGACCTGGCGCGCTCGGAGTCCGAGCCCCTCCTCGTGGAGGCCCACACCTACCGCATGCAGGCGCACACCAACGCCGACGACGCGACCCGCTACCGCGACGACGCGGAGGTGCAGGAGTGGATCGCCAAGGACCCCGTGACCCGGATGCGCGCCTACCTGGCCGGGGAGGGACTGCTCGACGACGCGGCCGAGCAGCGCATCGCCGCCGCCGCCGAGGACGTCGCCGCGGCGCTGCGCGACGGCATGAACGCCGACGTGCAGGTCGACCCGCGCGAGCTCTTCCGCCACGTCTACACCGAGCAGACCCCGCAGCTCGACGAGCAGGAGCAGTTCCTCGCCGCCGAGCTCGCCCGAGAGGAGACCGCACAGTGAGCACCCTCCAGGCCCCCGCCCCGTCCGGGCGGACCCCGGCCGTCAAGCCGGCCACCTTCGCCCAGGCGCTCAACACCGCCCTGGCCGACGCCCTGGCCGCCGACGACGCCGTCGTCGTCTTCGGGGAGGACGTCGGGACCCTCGGCGGGGTCTTCCGGATCACCGACGGGCTGACGCAGCGCTTCGGCCGCACCCGCTGCTTCGACACCCCGCTGGCCGAGTCCGGGATCGCCGGGATGGCCGTGGGCATGGCGATGAACCGGATGCGCCCGGTGATCGAGATGCAGTTCGACGCCTTCGCCTATCCGGCGTTCGAGCAGGTCGCCTCGCACATCGCGAAGATGCACAACCGCACCCGCGGCGCCGTGACCCTGCCGATCGTCATCCGCATCCCCTACGCCGGCGGCATCGGCGGCGTGGAGCACCACTGCGACTCCTCCGAGGCCTACTACGCCCACACCCCGGGGCTGAAGGTCTTCACCCCGGCCACCGTCGAGGACGCCTACCTCATGCTCCGCGAGGCGATCGACTCCGACGACCCCGTGGTGTTCTTCGAGCCCAAGAAGCTCTACTGGTCCAAGGCGCCGGTGGACCTGGCCGAGCTGAGGGACCGCTACGAGAACCGGGCCCCGGAGCGCCGGGAGGGCCGCGCCGTCGTCGCCCGCACCGGGCAGGACGCCACGATCCTCACCTACGGGCCGTCCGTGCCCACCGCCCTGGCGGCCGCCGCGGCCGCCGAGGCCGAGGGCCGCTCCCTCGAGGTCGTGGACCTGCGCAGCATCGTCCCGTTCGACGATGAGACCGTCGCCGCGTCGGTGCGCCGCACCGGGCGCGTGGTCGTGGTGGCCGAGGCCCCCGGCTTCGCCTCCGTGGCCGCCGAGATCGTGGCCCGGGTGCAGGAGCGCTGCTTCCACTCGCTGGCCGCGCCGGTGCGGCGCGTGACCGGCTTCGACATCCCGTACCCCTCGCCCAAGCTCGAGGAGTACTACCTGCCCAGCGTCGACCGCATCCTCGACGCCGTGGACGACCTGCAGTGGGAGGACTGACCATGACCGTGAAGACGTTCACCCTGCCGGATCTCGGCGAGGGACTCACCGAGGCCGAGCTCGTGAGCTGGCTGGTCCAGGTGGGCGACACCGTGGCCGTGGACCAGCCCATCGCCGAGGTGGAGACCGCCAAGTCCGCGGTGGAGGTGCCCTGCCCCTTCGCCGGGACCGTGCAGGAGCTGCACGGCGCCTCCGGGCAGACCCTCGACGTGGGCGCGCCGCTGATCTCCGTGAACACCGGGGACACCGCCGGGACCCCCGCCCCGCAGGGCGGCGGACCCCGTGGCGGGCAGTCCTACCGCGAGGAGGAGCGCGCCGGGGCGGACCCTCGCTCCGCGGCCGAGGCGGGCACCGTGGCCTCCGGGGCCTCCGACGACGCCGAGGGCTCCGGCAGCGTGCTCATCGGCTACGGCACCCCGGCCGCGGGATCGGCCGGGCGCCGGCGCCGGCCCAAGCGCGCCGCGGCTCCCGCCGGGGCCTCCGGCCCGCTCGCCGACCGGCTCGGCGACCGGGCCTCCCAGCAGCTCGCCGAGCAGACCGCCGGGCAGGCCGCGGCGTCCGGGGCCGCCCACGACGCGATGGCCTCGGCCCCGCGGCTGGCCCCCACTGTCATCTCCCCGATCGTGCGCAAGCTCGCGAAGGACCGCGGGATCGACATCTCCACCGTGCGCGGCTCCGGGCCCGGCGGGCTGATCCTCCGCCGGGACGTCGTGGCCGCCACCGCCGCCCCGGAGACGGCCGCCGCCCCGACGGCGCCCGCCCCTCCGGAAGCCGCCCCGCCGCAGCCCCTCGCGGCGGAGCCGGCCGACGGGGCGCCGTCCGGGACGGACCCGCGCACCGGCCTGGGCGTGGCCGGGCGCGTCCCGGTCTCGGGGGTGCGGAAGGTCATCGCGCAGGCGATGAGCCGGTCGCGCACCGAGATCCCCGAGGCCACCGTCTGGGTGGACGTGGACGCCACGAGGCTGGTGGAGCTGCGCGCGGCGCTCAAGGCGCAGGACCCCGCCACCGCGCCGGGGCTCATGGCCCTGATCGCCCGCTTCGTGCTCGCCGGCCTGGCCCGGTATCCCGAGCTCGCCACCCGCATCGAGACCCGCGAGGACGGCAGCCAGGAGATCGTGCGCTTCGAGGGCGTGAACCTGGGCTTCGCGGCGCAGACCGACCGCGGGCTCGTGGTGCCCAACATCCGCGGCGCCCACGCCCTGAGCGCCCGTGGTCTCGACGCCGAGCTGCGCCGGCTCACCGAGCTGGCCCGCTCCGGCAAGGCCTCCCCGGCGGAGCTGTCCGGGTCCACGTTCACCCTCAACAACTACGGGGTGTTCGGCACGGACGGGGCCGCGGCGATCATCAACCACCCGGAGGTGGCGATCCTCGGGGTCGGCCGGATCATCGACCGGCCGTGGGTGGTCGACGGGCAGCTGGCCGTCCGCAAGGTCACCCAGCTCTCCCTGGCCTTCGACCACCGCGTGTGCGACGGCGGGGCGGCCGGCGGCTTCCTGCGCATGGTGGCCGACGCGGTCGAGAACCCGATGTCGGTGCTCGCGGACCTGTAGCAGCAACCGGGCCGGGCCCTCGGGCCCGGCCCGGCAGGCTCAGCGGTCCGGGACCGCCCCGGCCGTCAGTCGCTCTCGGGGCCGGAGCAGTACAGGCAGTCGGGCTCGGCCGCGCCGCAGGCGCAGCGCAGCACGACGGCGCCCCAGGACAGGGCGGCGGTCCCGCGGAGGCGGGGACGGGGCGGGGCCGGGACGAGGTTCGGCAGGAGTTCTACGGTCATGGGTGCAGGTCCTCGAGGATGGGCCGCGGAGCGGTGGTCGTGCAGGGGCGCACCGGCGACGACGGTCGCGGGCAGGACGGGACACCTGTGTCCTGCCTCACGGCCGGCGGGCTGGTGTATCCAGTATCGGCCGCCGTTCCCATCGGCAAAAGCGATGCTTTCCGACGACTACTGGTTAGTATTTTTGTGCCCTCGCCCAGCGGCGCGGATGCCCACGGCTCAGTGCGCGAGTTCCCAGGACCACAGCAGCAGCAGCGTCACCAGGAACCCGGTGAGGTAGTTCAGCCACAGGAAGCGCCGCCAGCCGCGGTTGGCCCGCGCGCAGCCGGCGTCCGTGATGCTCAGGAACGGCACGAGGTTCGCCAGGTAGGGCAGCACCAGCAGCGACGCCAGCGGCCCGGGCCAGGGTACGAGGAGCAGGAGCAGCCCGGCGGCCAGGTAGAGCACCAGGGCGGCCCACACGGTGGGGCGGGCGCCCAGGACCGTGGCGATCGAGCGCAGCCCGCCCTCCCGGTCCGCCCCGACGTCCTGCACGGCCCCGAAGGCCTGGGAGGC
Organism: Kocuria sp. SM24M-10; assembly: GCF_001027955.1. Lineage (NCBI taxonomy): Bacteria > Bacillati > Actinomycetota > Actinomycetes > Micrococcales > Micrococcaceae > Kocuria > Kocuria sp. SM24M-10. The sequence continues at coordinate 8,998 of NZ_LDNX01000117.1, forward strand.
CATCGACCACAGGAAGAACCCCGCGCACAGGGCCACCACGCCCACCGACGGGTCCGCCCCGGCGAGCACCAGACCGTAGACGGCCGGGGAGACGAAGTGGGCGGCGGAGGTCGCCGAGTCCAGGAACGGGACCTCCTTGAAGCGCAGCCCCCTGAGGCTGTAGGCCACGACCGCGAAGAGACTCGCCCCGAGCACCCCGGCCGCCGCGGCCCCGCCGGCGGGGAGCAGGTAGGCCAGGAAGGGCAGGGCGGCCAGCACCGAGCCCACCAGGACCATCCGGTGCTCGGAGCGGTCCACGAGCGCGCCCTCGACGCCGCCCTTGCGGGGGTTGCGGAGGTCGGACTCGTAGTCGAAGACGTCGTTGATCCCGTACATCAGCAGGTTGTAGGGGAACAGGAAGAACAGGGTCCCGGCCACCAGGGGCAGGTCCACCCGGCCGGTGGTCAGGACGTAGGCCGCCGCGAATGGGAAGGCGGTGTTGACCCACGAGACCGGGCGGGACGTGGCCACCAGGGTGCGCACGGTGGCCGTCAGCCGACCGCGCTCGGCCAGCCCCCACCACAGCGAGGGCAGCAGCAGCAGCGCGGCCAGCGGGTACGCGAAGTCCTCCACCGGCACCAGGCCGATCCGCAGCTCCGTGATGTGCCCGGCCCCGTAGTCGAAGAACCCGGCGGCGATCATGAGGTTGTCGAACACGACCGTCAGCAGCGCCAGGACCCCGAAGGAGATCCCGAGCACGGCCAGGGCCCGGCGCGGGGCGGGCGCCGGGGAGGGCCGACGGACCAGCAGGGTGGCCGGCACCAGGGCCAGCGCCAGGAAGACCGGGATGACGAGGGCGTAGGTCACGGGGCGTCCGCCTCCTCGCGGACCGGCGCGGCCGCGGCGGAGCGGCGCGCCAGCGCCTTCTCCGTCAGCCGGACCAGGTTCATGGTGAGGTAGCAGAGGAACAGCAGGAACACGACCTCCTCGACCGGGATCTGCGGGGCCACCATCCAGCCCGTCGCGTAGGCGCTCCGGCTGTGCAGGAAGATCCCGAGGCCGATTCCGGCCACGTCCCACGCGAGGAAGAACACCAGACCCGCGGCCAGCACGAGCAGACCCCGGCGGAGGTCCCGGGCGAGGAACAGCCTGCCCCGCACGTCGAGGAGCACCATCCCGGCCAGGCTGAGCAGCAGGAAACCGAGGTACGCAAAGCTCATCCGCGGGGCACCAGGGGTTCTGCCAGCGGTCCGGTGGAGGTGTCCCCGCGCAGGTCCTTGAGCAGGATCTCCGCGCTGATCAGGCACATCGGCAGCCCGATGCCGGGAATGGTCGAGGCCCCGCAGTAGTGCAGCCCGGCCACCTTGCGGCTGCGGTTGGCCCCGCGGAAGAACGCGGACTGCTTGAGCACGTGGGCGGGGCCCAGCACGTTGCCCCGCCAGGAGTTGAAGTCCCGCCGGAAGTCCTCGGGGCCCACCGTGTGGCGCACCACGATCCGCGCGCGCAGGTCCGGCACGCCGGCCCACGCGGCGACCTGGTCGATCACCCGGTCGGCGACCTCCTCCACGCGCGCGGCGCCGGTGCCGTCGGGGCCGCCGGCGCCGAGCCCCGGGTCGGCGGGCACGGGGATCAGGACGAACAGGTTCTCGTGCCCCTCCGGGGCGGTCGAGGGGTCGGTGGCCGAGGGCTTGCACACGTAGACGGACGCGGGGTCCGGCACCCGCGTGGGCTCCTCGAAGATGGCCCGGAAGTTGGTGTCCCAGTCCTCGCTGAAGAACAGGCTGTGGTGCGGCAGCTGGGGCAGCTCCCCCCGCACCCCGAGCATCACGAGCACCGCTCCTGGGCCGGTCTGGCGCCGATCCCAGTAGCGCTGCGGGTAGCTCTGCAGCTCGGGCGGCAGCAGCGCGGTCTCCGTGTGGTGCAGGTCAGCGGCGGAGACGACGACGTCGGCGGCGAGCTCGTGCTCGGCCCCCTCCGCGTCCCGCCACACCACGCCGGTGGCCCGCACGGGGCCGTCCGCGGCCGCGGAGGTGCGGATCCGCACGACGTCGGCCCCGGTCCGGATCCGGGCCCCGTGGGCGACGGCGAGCCGTTCGGCGGCCTCGACGACGCGGCGGAACCCGCCCCGCGGGTACTGCACGGAGTCGGCGAGGTCCATCCAGCTCATGAGGTGGTAGAGCGAGGGCGTCATCCGGGGCGCGCTGGCCAGGAACACGGCCGGGTAGCCGAGCACCTGCCGCAGCCGGGTGTCCCGGACGGTGGCGGCGGCGAAGTCGTGCAGGGATCCGGAGAGGTGGCGGGCGAGCTCCGGCAGCCCCCGCAGGACCGCCCGGTTGAGCAGCGGGGTGAAGGCGGCGTAGGAGGTGTAGAGGAAGTGGCCCACGGCCAGCTCGTAGGTGCGCTTCGCCGAGGCCAGGTAGGTGCGGATCCGCGCGCCGGCCCCGGGCTCCACCGACTCGAACAGCGCCACCGTGTGCTCGAGGTCGGAGCGGATGTCGATCGGCTGCTCGTAGCGCTCGCCGTAGACCCGGTAGGCGGGGTCGAGGCGCACGAGGTCGAGCTCCTGCGCCGCGCTGGAGCCCATGAGGCGGAAGAAGTGGTCGAAGACCTCGGGCATCAGGTACCAGGAGGGCCCGGTGTCGAAGCGGAACCCGTCCCGCTCCAGCAGCCCGGCCCGCCCGCCGGTGCTCGCCCCGCGCTCGAGGACGGTGACGTCCCAGCCGTCCTTGGCGAGCAGGCCCGCCGCGGCGAGCCCGGCGATCCCGGCGCCGACCACCACGGCGCGCCGCCCGCGCGGGGCGGGGGCCCGGCGCCGGCTCCTCGCCCGGACGACCGCGGACGCGGCGAGCGCGGCCTTGCGCGGGTCGGGGACGCGGATCCGGGAGCTGAGCAGCTCCCGGGCGGGGGTGGCACGGATGCGCACGGACAGCTCCCGGAACAGGTCGTGGGCGGCGAGGACGGCGGCGCGGGAGGACACGGGCAGGTCGTCGATCACCGCCCGGGCGGCGGCGAGGTCGGCGTCGATGTCGTCGAGGAGCCGGTCCTTCTCGGTCTCGGAGAACGCGCCGGGCTCCACGCCGGGGAAGTAGACGCGGCCCAGCTCGCCGTAGTCCTCGGCGAGGTCCCGCAGGAAGTTCACCTTCTGGAACGCGGCGCCCAGGCGGCGGGCCCCGGCGACGAGCTGCGCGCGCACGTCCGGGGGCACCTCCCGGCCGGCGAGGAAGACCTGCAGGCACATCAGGCCGACCACCTCCGCGGAACCGTAGACGTACTCGTCCAGGGAGCCGGGGCTGTGCCGGTCCTCGCTGAGGTCGGCGCGCATCGACGCGAAGAACGGGCGGACGAGGTCGGCGCCGATCCCGGCGTCGCGGGCCGTGCGGGCGAAGGCGTGCACCACGAGGTTGCTGCTGAACCCGCGCGCGATCGCGGCGTAGGTCTCGGCCTCGAGGTCGTCGAGCAGCTCCCGCGCCCCCTCGGCCGGGACCCCGGCGCCGGCGCTGGCGCCGTCGACGATCTCGTCGGCGATGCGCACGAGGGCGTAGACGGCGTAGACGTGGGGGCGGATCTGCGGGCCCAGGAGCCGGCAGGCCAGGCCGAACGAGGTGGAGTACCGGCGGATGACGGTCGCGGCGGCCTGCCGGGCGGCGTCGTCGTAGCGGGCGGCGGCCTCGGCCGGGGACCCGGCGTGCTGTGCCGCGCTCACCGGATGCGCTCCGTGGCCCCGCCCACGATGCGGCGCAGCTCCTGGTCGAGGGTCTCGGGCAGCCCGGCGGTCTCCAGCAGCGCCCGCGCCTCGGCGGCGCAGCCGGCGACCATGTCCTCGACCTCCTGCCGGGCTCCGCACCGCTCGATGAGCTCCCGGGCCCGGGCGGCCTCCTCGTCGCCCAGGTCCGGCCGGCCCAGGAGCGCGTCGAGCTCCTCGCCGTCGGACGTGCACTGGGCGGCCAGCACGAGCATGGTGCGCTTGCCCTCCCGCAGGTCGCTGACCGCGGACTTGCCCGTGGCCTCCGGGTCACCGAAGACGCCGAGCAGGTCGTCCACCAGCTGGTAGGCGGTGCCCACGGTGCGTCCGAGCCGGCCGAGCACCGCGACGTGCTCCTCCGGGGCGCCGCCGAGCACGCCCCCGGCCTGCAGCGGCGTCTCGAAGGAGTAGACCGCGGTCTTCAGGCACGTGGCCGCGAGGATCTGCTCCCGTTCCGGGCGCGCCCCGGGCAGCGCGTGGTCGACGTCGAGCAGCTCGCCGGCCGCGGAGCTGAACAGGGCTTCGTCGAGCAGCTCGAGCAGCCGCGGCAGGCGCTCGGGGGAGAGCCCGGAGCGGGCCACGAGCCGGTACGCCCCGGCCAGGGCGAGGTCCCCGGCGATCACCCCGACGCTCGCGCCGTACTGCCGGGCCTGCTCCGGGGCGGAGCCGGCGGCCGAGGCCCGGGCGGCCGCGGCGGCGTTGATGGTGGGCTGGTGGCGCCGCTGCTCGTCCTGGTCGATGACGTCGTCGTGGACGATCAGCGCGGTGTGCAGCAGTTCGAAGGCGGCCCCCACGGCCTCGACCACGGGGGCGGGCTCTCGCTGGGGATAGGCGTCCGCCGCGAGCCGGACGAGCCGGGGGCGGATCCGCTTGCCCCCGGTGCTCAGGCGGGCGACCTCCTCCCACAGTTGGGCGAAGCCGGGGTCCACGCCGCCGGCGCGGCCGGTGGACTCGGTGAGGAACCGGTCCAGGGCCGGGACCGCGGAGGCCCCCGCGGCGTCCGGGCCGGTGCCTGCCCCGGTGCCCGGACGGGCGCTCGAGAATGCCGATTCGCGCGAGAAGACCGTCACCATTCCCCCATTCCACCACAGTCCTTCGAAAGTCGAAGCGTTCGCCCGGGTCATCCCGTGGCGGCGGACGGGCCGGGTGCCGGCGGGACCGTTCCCGCTGCCGCTCCAGCCGCCGCGGCCGCTGCGGCCGGCGCCGTGGGCCCGCCCTCCGCGGCGCGCCGCCCGGCCCGGCGCACGGCGTCCGTGAGCTCGGGCAGGCGCCGGCGCAGGACCTCGATCTCGTCGTCCCCGCAGTCGTCCAGCACGGCCAGGACCTCCTCGGTCATCGGCGCGAACATCTCGCGGCCGGCCCGGTAGGCGTGCTCGGTGGCCCGCAGGCTCACCTCCCGGCGGTCGCGCGGATCGATCGAGCGCACGATGTGCCCCGCGGAGACCAGGCGCTTGATGACCGTGGTGGTCGCCGACCCGCTGAGCACGAGGCGGCGGGCGATGTCCCCGGCCCGCACCGGGCGCCCCTCCCGGTTGGCCTGCATCACCTCGTTGAGGGCGTGGACGTCCTTGTGCGCCAGCCCGTAGCGGCGCCGGACCTGGTCCGCGTAGCGCTCGGCCTCGGTGCTGAAGTGCTGGAGCAGGAAGAGGACGTCGAACCCCCTGCGATCCCGGTGCGCACTCGGCTCCGGCGGTGCGCCGCCGGGCGTGCTCGTCGTGCCCTCGTCGGCCTGCATGTGCCGATTCTAGGCGGCCACTGCGCCAGAATGGATCCATGACGGACAGCAGAGACCGGACCGGACCGCCCCCACCCCCACCCCCCGCCCCCGGGCCCCGGTCCCCCACCGTCTCCGTGGTCGTCCCCGCCCGCGACGACGCCGCGCACCTCGCCCGGTGCCTGCGCCTGGTCGCCGCCCAGACCCGTCCCCCGGACGAGATCGTGGTCGTGGACAACGCCTCCGCCGACAGCACGCCGGAGGTGGCCCGCGCGGCCGGGGCGCGCGTGGTGCCCGAGCCCCGGCCCGGGATCCCCGCCGCCGCGGCCACCGGCTACGACGCCGCCCACGGGGACGTGGTGGTGCGCTGCGACGCCGACACCGTGCCGGGCCCGGAGTGGATCGCCGGGCTGCTCGCCGCGCTGGAGTCCTGCCCCGACGCGGTGGCCGTCGCCGGGCCGGGCCGTTTCCGGGGCCTGCCTCCCGGGACGGGCCTGCTGCTCTCGGAGCTGTACATGGGCCTGTACGTGCTCAGCACGGCCTCGGCCCTGGGCCATCCGCCCCTGTTCGGCACCAACATGGCCATGCGCCGGTCCTGGTGGCTCGAGGTCCGGGACCGGGTCCACCGCCACGACCCGGAGCTGCACGACGACCTCGACCTCAGCTTCCGGCTGGCCCCGGGGCGCCGCATCCTGTACCGGCCCGGGCTCACGGTGGGGATGTCGCCGCGGGCGCTGCGGGCCGGGCGCCCGGCCGTCCGCCGGCTGGCGCGGGCCGTGCGGACGATCCGGGTGAACTGGGCCGAGGAGCGCCCGTGGGAGCGCTGGCAGGCGCGCCTGGGCCACCGCGCCGGCAGGTGCGGCGCATGAGGTGGACCGTGCTCGCGGTCCGATGGGCGGGCCCGCTGTCCGTGCTGCTCACGGCCGTGTTCTTCAACATTGCGGGCGCCGCGGTGATGATGCTCGTCTGCCTGGCCATCACGATCACCTGGCGGGCCCGGCTGCCGGCGCTCCTGGAGCTGGCCACGGACCTGGTCCTGCTGGTCGCCGCGTGGAGCTCCGTGTTCCTGCTCTACGAGCGGCTGGAGCACTGGGACCTGGTGGTCCACTTCGCGGCGACCGCCGTGCTGGCCGAGCTCGCCTTCCGCGCCCTCGAGCGCTGGGGCCGGCTGCGCACGCCCGGGCCCGTGACCCACGTCCTGCTGGTCACCGCCCTCGGCACCACGCTCGCCCTGGTCTGGGAGTACGTGGAGTTCGCCGGCTACGCGCTGGTCGACCCGCGCGTGCAGGTCGGCTACACGGACACCATGGGGGACCTGGCCGCTGGCAACGCCGGCTCCCTGGTGGCCGGGATCCTCGGCGCCTGGGCCCGGCATAGGGTGGACCCACCGCACGGGACCGCCGAGGGAACGGACTAGCACATGTTCTGGACGACTCTGCTCAAGACCTCCGCACAGACCGCGGTCGCCGCCGCGGCCGGCACCGCCGCCACCGCGCGGGGGGTGGACAGCACCTGGTACGCGGACCTGCGCACGCCGGCCCTGCAGCCGCCTCCGGAGGTCTTCCCCGTGGTGTGGACCGCGCTGTACGCCGACCTGGCGGTCACGTCCGCGGCGGTGCTGACCGAGCTGGAGCAGCGGACGTGCCCGGGGCGGCACGGGCTGCACGACCGCGGCGGGGTCATCCGCCGGCCCCGCCCCGGGGACACGCCCTCGGCCGCGGTCCGGCGCCGCCGGGGCTACCGCACCGCGCTCACCGTGAACCTCGCCCTCAACGCGGGGTGGAGCTGGGTGTTCTTCGGCAAGCAGGACACCGCCCTGGCCACGGTCGTGGCGGCGGCGCTGACGGCCAGCTCCGCCGATCTGGCCCGCCGCGCGGGGCGGGCGCGTCCGCTGCTCGGCGCCGCGCTGCTGCCCTACGCCGGTTGGTGCGGCTTCGCGACCGTCCTCAGCGGCCGCATCCACCGGCTCAACGCCTGAGCGCGGGGACCCGGGACGGCCCGGCCGGAGGGGTCGCCGGGGAGGGACGCCCCGGGACGCGGACCCGGCCCCGTGCAGCACGGCGGCGACGTCGACGCGGGGTGCACGTCGCCGCCGGGCGGGCGGTCAGCCGGCGGCGCCGATCATCCACCACTGCGCCGGCAGGGCCGAGGTCCAGCGGGCGCCCGTGCCGGCGCTCCAGACGATCCACCCGTTGGCGAACTCCTGGAAGCACGGGGTCCCGCCGAGCGCGCACAGCTCCCGTGAGCGGGGCTCACCCGCGGTCGCCGCGATCTGCCCGTGCAGGGCGCCGATGCCGCCGCCGGTGCTGAAGGGCTCACCGCCCTGCGCCTCGATCAGCGCGGAGACGGGGTCCACGATGCCGGCGCCGCAGCCGGGGGCGCAGCCGCCCGGGGCCTGCCGCGCCGTGCCGGTCAGCGCGGCGCGGATCTCCTCCACGCCGAGCTCCGGGGACCGCTCGCGGAGCAGCGCCACCGCGCCGGAGACGGCCGGCGCGGCCATGGAGGTGCCGTTGCGCTCGGTGTACGCCGGTCCGGCCGGCGCCTGGGCCCCGGCGTTGCCCGTGGACACGATCTGCGCGTACGGGTCGCCGCCGGGCGCGGCGAGCGTCACCGAGCCGAAGTTGGAGTAGGTCGCCAGCGCGCCGGAGACGTCCGTGGCGGCGACCGAGATGACCCCGGCGCAGTTGGCCGGCGCCGACTGCGCGGCGTCCACGCCCTGGTTCCCGGCGGCCACGACCACGGGGATCCCGCGCCCCAGGGCCTCGTCGATGGCCGCCTGCAGGACCGGCGGGCACTGCCCCGGGACGCCGAGACTGAGGTTGATGACCGTGGCCGGATTCGGATTGGCGGGCACGCCCGGCACCGCGGCGCCGCTGGCCCACGTGATGCCCGCGGCGACATCGGTGATGTAGCCCAGGCTGCAGGCGCCCACGGCGCGCACGGGGAGGATCCGGGCGTCCGGGGCCACCCCGGCGATGCCCTGCCCGTTGCCGGCGTCGGCCGCGGCGATGCCGGCCGTGTGGGTGCCGTGCCAGGTGGAGGTCGTCGGCATGGGGCTGGCGGGGCACAGGACCGCGTCCGGGTAGTCGCCCTCGTCGGACGGGTCCGCGTCCCATCCGTCGCCGTCCCGCCCGTTCGCGGCCGTGGAGACGAAGTCGTAGCCGGGCAGGACGTTGGCGTCCAGGTCCGGGTGCGCGGTGATGCCGGTGTCCACCACGGCGATGGTCTGCCCGGCCCCGGTGGCCAGGTCCCACGCGGCGGGCATGCCCAGCCCGGCCGGGTCGTCCCACAGGCTCCACTGCAGGGCGGTGTAGGAGGGGTCGTTCGGCACGGCGGCCGTGGCGGCCAGCGAGTCCGGCGCCGCGTACTCCACGGCGGGGTCCTGCGCCAGGGCCGTGGTCAGGGCCTCGAGCTCGGCACCGGCGAGCAACCCGCCGGTGCGCAGCACCTGGGCGCCGTCCGCGGTGGTCGTGGTCTCGGCGAGCCCACCGCTCCCGGCGCGCGCCGCGGCCTGCGCGTAGACGTCGTCCCGGAGGTCCCCCGGAACGGTCCCGTCGCGGAACTTCACGACGACGCGGTCGGTCGCCTCCGCCGGCGCGGCGCCGGAGGGCGCGGCCGCCGGACCGGGCTGCGGGAGCGCGGTCGCACCGGCGGCGCCCAGCGGGACGAGGGCGAGAGCGGCAGCCAGTGCCAGGGAGACGGTGGTGCTGCGAGTGGGCGTCACGGAAGTTCCTCCGGCCGGTCGGGCGGGAGGCAGCACGGAGCACACGGTTCCACCCCCCGATGAACTGGAGCGGGAACGACCGCCTGCGGAAACGGAGCCCCCACTCCTGTGCTGTGCTCAGCGTAGGGAGGGGGCGCGCGTGTGACCGAATGCGAACGCGGCCGGCCCGGGCGCGGTGGCGGCGCTCAGGCCTCCCGGGCCACGCGCAGCGCCGCGCCGATCAGCGGCAGCTGCAGCGGCAGCCGCACGATCGCCGCGGTCCGCCGCGCCGGCGAGGCCCGGCGGGCGCGCCAGGCCATGGTGACGTTGCCCGGCCACACCCCCAAGAACAGGGCCGCCGCGGCCCAGCCCCCGCTGCGACGGGTGCGCGGGTGCAGCAGCAGCGCACCGACCCCCAGCTCCGCCACGCCGGAGCCCAGGGTCCACGCCCGGGCGGGGCCGGGCAGGACCCGGGGGATCAGCCCGTCGAAGGGTGCCGGGCAGGCGAGGTGCAGGGCCCCCATCCCGGTCAGGGACCCGCCCAGGAGCAGGGCGCGGCGGGCGGCGGCCGGAGGGGAGGACATGGGCCCACCCTACCGGCCCGGCCGTGACGCACAGCACAGCGGCGCCGGGCATGCATCCGCCTCCGATTTTGTTGACACGTACAGCAAATGCTGCCGACCCAAAAGGAACCCCCATGACCACCGACGCCCTCCAGGACCGGGCCGTCCTCGACGCCCCCTCCGCCGACCTCCTCTTCCACCAGGCCCGCACCGCCTCGGAGTTCCTCGACGAGCCCGTCGGGGACGAGCAGCTGCGCGCGATCTTCGACCTCGCCAGGATGGGCCCCACGGCCATGAACATCCAGCCGCTGCGCGTGACCTGGATCCGCTCCGCGGAGGCCAGGGAGCGCCTGCTCCCCCTCCTGGCCGAGGGCAACCGGGCCAAGACGGCCGGCGCCCCCGCGGTCGCCGTGCTCAGCTACGACACCGACTGGCACGAGCACCTGCCCGCGGTGTTCCCGCCCGCCGCCGGCAACCAGGCGATGTTCGCCGGCAACGAGGAGCTGCGCACCCGGATGGGCCGGGACAACGCCCACCTGCAGGCCGGGTACTTCGTGCTGGCCGTGCGGGCCGTGGGCCTGGCCGCGGGCCCCATGGGCGGCTTCGACGCCCCCGGGGTGGACGCGGCGTTCCACGCCGGCACCGGCCTGCGCTCGTTCATGGTCGTGAACATCGGCGCCTCCGCCGCCCCGCGCCACGACCGGCTGCCGCGGCTGGACTTCGACGCCGCGACGACCACCGTCTGAGACCGTGCCGGGCGGGTCCGCGGACCGCGGCCCCGCCCGTCCGCTCCCGGGCGGGTCCTGCACGTCCGCTCCCGGGCGGGTCCTGCACGTCCTCCCCGCATGCTCCGCGCGTCCTCCGTGGCGGCTGTCGGTGTCAGCACGGATACTGGACGGGATGACGCCCGCACTCCTGTCCCTCGGCACGGCCCTTCCGCCGCACGTGCTCGAGCAGACCGACGCCCAGGACCTCTACCAGGCCCAGCCCGGCACCGACCGGCTCAACGCCCGGCTGCTGCGCACGGTGTTCGGCGCCTCCGGGGTCGCGCGCCGGCACACCGTGCTCTCCGAGCTGGTCGACCACGACGCCCGGGAGGACTCGCCCTACATCACCGGCGACGGCCGGTTCCGGGCACCGCTCACCGGTGCCCGCAACCGCACCTACATGGAGGAGGCCCCCGGCCTGTTCGCCGCGGCCGCCCGGGACGCGCTCGCCCGCTGCCCCGCGGTCGACCCCACATCCATCACCGACGTGGTCACCGTCTCCTGCACCGGCTTCTTCGCCCCCGGACCCGACTACCACCTGGTGCGGGACCTCGGGCTCAACCCCGCCACGCGCCGGTCGCACATCGGCTTCATGGGCTGCCACGGCGGGCTGATCGGGCTGCGGCAGGCGGCGGCCATCGCCACCGCGGACCCGGACGCGGTGGTGCTGCTCGTGGCCGTGGAGCTGTGCACGCTGCACCTGCGCCCGGCCCGGGACGCGGACGCCATCCGGGGCGCCGCCCTCTTCGCCGACGGCGCGGCCGCCGCCCTGATCGGCTCGCGGGTCCCGGACGGGTGCGCGCCCCTGCTGCAGCTCGACCGGTTCCGCACCCTCGTCATCCCCGACGGCGAGCAGGCGATGGCGTGGACCATCGGCGACTCCGGGTTCGAGATGATCCTCGGCGCGGCCGTGCCGCAGGTGCTGGAGGACAACATCCACGCCGCCCTGGAGTCCCTGCTGGAGGGACCAGGGGGTGCCGTGGACCGCGCCAGCATCACCGACTGGGCCCTCCACCCGGGCGGCCGGGGCATCCTCGACAAGCTCGAGCACACGCTGGACCTGGCCCCCGAGGCGCTGCGCGAGTCCCGGGACGTGCTGGCCACCCGCGGGAACATGAGCAGCGTGACCGTCCTGCACGTCCTGCGCCAGGTGATCGACGAGGCCCCGCCGGGCGAGGACCGCACCGTGTGCGCCCTGGCCTTCGGCCCCGGGCTGACCGTGGAGTCGGCGCTGTTCACGATCCCCGCCCGCCCCGCGGCACCCGCCGCGCACGCCCACTCGGCCACGGCCGTCCCGACCCCCTAGGAGGCTCCTCGTGGACCATGACGTGATCGTCGTCGGCGCCGGGCTGTCCGGCCTGCAGTGCGCCCGCCTGCTCGAGCAGCACGGCCTGGACGTCGCGGTCCTCGAGGCCTCCGACGGGGTCGGGGGCCGCGTGCGCACCGACCTGGTCGACGGCTTCCGCTGCGACCGCGGCTTCCAGGTGCTCAACCCCGCCTACACCGAGCTGCGGCGCAGCGTGGAGGTCGCGGCCCTGGGCCTGCAGCCCTTCGACGCGGCGGCCGGGATCCCCCACGGGGACGGGATCGACGTCCTGGCCGACCCGCGGCGGGTCCCCCGCCGCCTGGTGGAGACCCTGCGCAGCCCCTACGTGGAGCTGCGGCGGCTGCCGGCGCTGCTGGCCTGGCTCGCCCCCGGCCTGGACCCCGGCGCGCGGCGGCAGGAGGAGCACGACCGGCCGTGGCACGAGGCCCTGGACCGCGCCGGGGTGCGCGGTCCGCTGCGGGACCTGGTGCTCGAGCCCTTCCTGGCAGGGGTGATCCTGGAGGACGAGGGCCGCACCTCCGCCGCCTTCGTGCGGGAGCTGGTGGGCTGGTTCCTGCTCGGCACCCCGGGCCTGCCGGCCGGCGGGATGGGTGCGCTGCCGGAGTGGATCCACGACGGGCTGCGCGCGCCCGCCGTCCTGGACACCCGTGTCCGGGCCCTGGAGCGCACCGGCACCGGCTGGTCCGTGGGCGCCGGGGACGGCACCTGGCGGGCGCCCTCCGTGGTCGTGGCCACGGAGGCCCCGGCCGCGGCCGGGCTGCTGGACCTGCCGGCGACCCCGATGAAGGGCGAGGCCACGTGGTGGTTCGCCGCGGAGTCCGCCCCCTCGGAGCTGGCGTGCCTGGTCCTGCCCGGGCGCACCGGCGGGCCCCTCGTCGACACCGCCGTGGTGAGCAACGCGGCCCCCAGCTACACCCCGGACGGCCGGGCCCTCGTCCAGGCCAGCGCCCTCCTCCCGCGCGGCGCCGCACTGCCCGCGGAGGCCGACGTGCGGCGCCAGCTGGGCCGGATCTGGGGGGCGGACGCCTCCGCCTGGGAGCTGCTCACCGTGCACGAGATCCGCGACGCCCTGCCCGAGCAGCCTCCCGGGCGCGTCGTCGACCGCCCCGCCGCGCTCGGCGACGGCCTCTACGTGTGCGGTGACCACCGCACCACCGGGTCGACGCAGGGCGCCCTGGCCTCCGGGCGCCGGGCCGCGGAGGCGGTACTCGCCTGAGCCCGGGGGCACCCCGGGCCGGCCGGGCGCGCCGGTCAGGCCGAGCCGGACGGAGGCCGGCGGGGCAGGGAGAGCTCCCCCGTCCGCACGACCTCGGCGGCGATCTCGCTCATCTTGCGGTTGGTGTCCTGGCTGGCCAGCCGCAGCAGCTCCTGGGCCTGCTCGCGGGTCACCCGGTGCCGGGCCATGAGGATGCCGATCGCCGTCCCGATCTCCCGGTTGGTGCGCAGGGCCGTCTCCAGGTGGGCGGCCCGCCGGTGGGTGACCGCCACGGAGATGCCCAGGCCCGCGTGCGTGGCGAGCAGCGTCCCGGCCCACACCGCGTGCTCGTCGAAGGCGTCCGGCGCGTCCGAGTAGAGGTTCAGCGAGGCGATCAGCTCCGGGTCCCCGATCAGCCGCAGCCGGTGGGACAGGACGCTGGTCACGCCGACCTCGCGGACGACCCGGGGCCCGTAGCCGGGCCAGCGGTCGTCGTGGGCGAGGTTGCCCGAGACGAGGACGCTCTCGTCCAGGACCGCGTCGACGCACGGGCCCGACCGCAGGTCGTACTGCAGGGCGTCGGCGGCGGCGGCCTCGGGGCCGGTGTGGCCCAGCGTCCGGAAGCTGCCCTGCTGCAGGACGGTGACGCTGGCCCAGCGTGCGCCGTCCACCCACTCCACCGCGCACCGGACGACCGCGTCGACCAGCGAGTCGGCGGGGCTGGCCTCCAGCCTCTCGCCCAGGCGCGTCAGGGCCTGGGCGACCTCGCCCAGCTCGGGGAGGTCGGTGCGGGGGCGGGGAAGGATCACAGCGGCTCCGAGGCGTCGCCCCCGGCGGAGGATGCCCCGGGGTGGTGGAAGCCTCGCTGCTGAAGCTGCGGACCAGTCTAGCCGGGCGCGGGCGGG
>NZ_LDNX01000118.1:0-45611 GCF_001027955.1 Kocuria sp. SM24M-10
CCAGGGTGTTACCGTGCCCGCCGCCCGGGCGCGCCGGGCACCGCGCCCGGCCCCGCGGCGCGCGCGTCCCCCGCCGCGGGGTGGCACAATGGAGCGAGACAGACTGTCAGCAACCGCCGCGCCCCGCCGGGGCCCGGCGAGCGGGGCCGGCCGGCCCCGGCAGGGAAATCGGGAGTGCAGGAACATGGCAAACGGCAACGAGATCGTCCTCGACCACACGGGCTTCGTGGGGCACGGCAACACCCTGGCCGCCTGGGTGACCATCGGCATCATGTCCGTGGGCGTCATCGTCGGCGTCGTGGGCTTCACCGTGGGCAACACCCCCGTGCTGATCGTCGGCATCGGCCTCGTGGTCGTCGGCCTGATCGCCGGGGCCGTGCTCCGCTCCATGGGCCACGGAGCCGGCTCCGAGCAGCGCAAGCACGAGGCCCGCAACCACCAGAGCTGAGCCGGCGCCGGCAGGGCCCGGCCCCGCGCAGCACCGGCCACGGCCGGGCGCTCCCCCAGGGTCCGGCCTCCCGGCGCGGCCGGGTCACCGGCCCGGTCCCCGCAGCACGCAGAGAGGCGGCCGCCGCCGCCGAGAGGACAGGAATCCATGTCGCAACAGAGCACCGGGACGGTCCTGGACGCCATCATCGAGGGCGTCCGCGCCGACCTGGCCGAGCGCCGGGAGCGTGTCGGCCTCGACGAGCTCCGCGCCGCCGCCGCCCAGCGGCCGCCGGCGCTGGACGCCGAGTCCGCGCTGCGCGGGCCGAGCGCGGACGCCGTGCAGATCATCGCCGAGGTCAAGCGCTCCAGCCCGTCCAAGGGCGCCCTGGCCCCGATCGCCGACCCCGCCCTGCTCGCCGCCGGCTACGAGCGCGGCGGGGCCTCCGTCATCTCCGTGCTCACCGAGCAGCGCCGCTTCAACGGCTCCCTGGCCGACCTCGACGCCGTGCGGGCGGCCGTGGGGGTGCCGGTGCTGCGCAAGGACTTCACGGTCGATGAGTACCAGATCTGGGAGGCGCGGGCGCACGGCGCCGACCTGGTGCTGCTGATCGTGGCCGCCCTCACCGACGAGCAGCTGCGCCGCTTCCTGGACCTCACCCACGAGCTGGGCATGCACGCCCTCGTGGAGACGCACACCCCCGAGGAGATCGAGCGCGCCGTGGCGGTGGGCGCCCGCATCGTGGGCGTGAACGTGCGCAACCTCAAGACGCTCGACACCGACGTCGAGACCTTCGGCCGCCTGGCCGGCCTGCTGCCGCAGGACGCGGTGCTCGTGGCCGAGTCCGGGGTGGAGGGCGAGGAGCAGGTCGAGCTGTACGCCTCCCACGGGGCGAAGGCCGTGCTGGTCGGCGAGGCGCTCGTGCGCAGCGCCGACGCCGCGGCCGCCATCGCCGGCTACCGCACCGCCGGTGCCGCGGCCCGTGCCCGCCGGCACGTCCCGGACGCCGAGGCCGAGTCCGTCGCCGCGCGGGCCGCGTCGTTGCGCGAGGCCCCGGGCCCCTACTTCGGGGACTTCGGCGGGCGCTGGATGCCCGAGTCCCTGGTCGCCGCCCTCGACGAGCTGACGGACACCTTCGACAAGGCCAAGGCGGACCCCGAGTTCACCGCGGAGTTCCTGCGGCTCTCCCGCGACTACTCCGGGCGCCCCTCCCTGCTCACCGAGGCCCACCGCTTCGGCGCCGAGGCCGGGTGCCGGGTCTTCCTCAAGCGCGAGGACCTCAACCACACGGGCTCGCACAAGATCAACAACGTGCTCGGCCAGGCCCTGCTCGCCCGCCGGATGGGCAAGACCCGGCTGATCGCCGAGACCGGCGCCGGCCAGCACGGGGTCGCCTCCGCGACCGCGGCCGCGCTGTTCGGGATGGAGTGCGTGGTGTACATGGGGGAGGAGGACACCCGTCGGCAGGCCCTCAACGTGGCCAGGATGGAGCTGCTCGGCGCCACCGTGGTGCCCGTGACCAACGGCTCCCGCACGCTCAAGGACGCCATCAACGAGGCCCTGCGGGACTGGGTCGCCTCCGTCGAGCACACCCACTACCTTTTGGGCACCGCGGCCGGCCCCTACCCGTTCCCCGCGATGGTGCGCTACTTCCACGAGCAGATCGGGGAGGAGGCCCGCGCCCAGGTCCTGGACCGGGCCGGGCGCCTGCCGGACGCGGTGGCGGCCTGCGTGGGCGGCGGCTCCAACGCCATCGGCATCTTCCACGGCTTCCTGGACGACCCCTCCGTGGAGCTCTACGGCCTCGAGGCCGGCGGGGACGGCGTGGAGACCGGCCGGCACGCGGCCACCATCTCCCTGGGCCGGCCCGGGGTGCTGCACGGCGCCAGGACGTACCTGATGCAGGACGAGGACGGACAGACCCTGGAGTCCCACTCCATCTCCGCCGGGCTCGACTACCCGGCCGTCGGCCCGGAGCACTCCTACCTGCACGACATCGGGCGGGCCCGCTACGAGGCGATCAACGACACCGAGGCGATGCAGGCGTTCCAGCTGCTGTGCCGCACCGAGGGCATCATCCCCGCGATCGAGACGTCCCACGCCCTCGCCGGGGCGCTGAAGATCGGCCGGCGCTGGGTCGAGGAGCTCGGCGCGGAGGCCGCCGCCGAGAAGATCATCGTCGTCTCCCTCTCCGGGCGCGGCGACAAGGACGTGGCCACGGCCGCGGAATGGTTCGGGATGCTCCCGGACGACAGCGCCGAGGCGGAGCTCGGCGAGAAGGGCGAGCGACTGTGAGCACCACCCACCCCGGCGCCGGCGCCGACCTGGCCTCCCGCATCCTGCCCCCCGGCCTGGGCAGCAACCCCGACTCCCGGCTCACCGCACGCCTCGCGGCCTGCCGGGAGCAGGGCCGGCCCGCGCTCGTGGGCTACCTCCCCGCGGGCTTCCCCACGGTCGAGGAGTCCGTGGAGGCGGCGGTAGCCCTGGGCCGCAACGGCGCGGACGTCATCGAGATCGGCATCCCCTACTCGGACCCGGTCATGGACGGGCCCGTCATCCAGCACGCGACGACGACGGCCCTGGCCAACGGCTTCCGGGTCGCCGACGTCTTCCGCGTGGTTCGCGCGGTCGCCGAGCGCACCGACGCGGTGCCGGTGGTGATGACCTACTGGAACCCCGTCCTGCAGATGGGCGTGGACGCCTTCGCCGAGCGGCTGGCCGAGGCCGGGGGAGCGGGGATCATCACCCCGGACCTGATCCCGGACGAGGCCGCCGAGTGGTTCGCCGCCTCCCAGGCGCACGGCCTGGACCGGGTCTTCCTGGCCGCCCCCTCCTCCTCGCGCGAGCGCCTGGACCTCGTGGCCAAGGCCGCCAGCGGCTTCGTCTACGCCGTCTCCGTGATGGGCGTGACCGGGGCCCGGGACGCGGTCTCCGATGTCGCCGAGCAGCTGGTGGCCGACACCCGCGCCGCCGGCGCCCAGCACGTGTGCGTCGGGCTGGGCGTCTCCCGCCGGGCCCACGTGGAGGAGATCGGGGCCTACGCGGACGGGGTCATCGTGGGCACCGCCCTCGTGAAGGCCCTGGCCGACGGCGGCCCCGAGGCCGTGGGCGCCCTGGCCCGGGAACTGGCGGGTCTGGCCTGATAGCGTGACGGGGCGGAGCGGCCCGGACCGGGTCCCCGCCCCTCCCCACGTCCCGACGAGCCGAGGCCCCATCCCATGCTGCTGAGCGCCGCTTCCCCCGTCCTGCTGAGCGTCCCCGTCCGGGCCGGCATCCCCTCCCCGGACTGGTCGGGCTTCTCGCTGGGCCCGCTGACGGTGCACGCCTACGCCCTGTGCATCCTCGCCGGGATCGCCGCGGCCATGTGGCTGACCCTGCGCCGCTGGAAGGACCGCGGCCTGGACCCGGAGATCGTGTGGGACGTCGTGATGTGGGCGGTGCCCGCCGGGATCGTCGGCGCCCGGGCCTACCACGTGCTGATCACCGACCCGGCGGGATACTTCGGCCCGGGAGCGGACCCCGTGGATGCGCTGCGGATCTGGGAGGGCGGGCTCGGCATCATGGGCGCGGTGGCCTTCGGCGCGGCCGCCGCGTGGTGGGTGTGCCGGCGGCACGGGGTCTCCCTGGCCGTGTTCGCCGACGCCGCGGCCCCGGGGCTGCTCCTCGCCCAGGCGATCGGGCGCTGGGGCAACTGGTTCAACCAGGAGCTCTTCGGCCGGCCCACGACCCTGCCGTGGGGTCTGGAGATCGACCCGGCCGGCGCCAACTTCCCCGCCGGGCTGCCCGCCGACACCCTCTTCCACCCCACGTTCCTCTACGAGTCCCTGTGGAACCTGGCCGGCGTGGTGCTGCTGCTGGCCCTGGACCGGCGGTTCCGCCTGGACGGGGGCCGGCTGTTCGCCCTGTACCTGGTCCACTACGGGATCGGCCGGATGCTGATCGAGCTGTTCCTGCGGATCGACCCCTCCCTGATGGTGCTGGGGCTGCGGGTGCACGTGTGGACCTCGCTGGGCCTGGTGCTGCTGGGACTGGTGCTGTTCGCGGCGGTCACCGTGCGCCGCCGGAGGGCCCGGGACGGCGCCGCGCAGGCGGCCCGGACCTGATGCCCCGGATCAGCCCCGCAATACCACGGAGGGTCCGGGAGTTTTCAGACTTGTAACATCGGAGTGCTAGATTTCATTGGCGCACGACCGGGGACGGGCCAACCACGCCTTCCGCTCCTGCGCACGCCAGAGCGTCCAACGTCGGACCTTCCTGGAACGGGGCCCTTCCGCCGCCCGGCACCACCTCGACCACCGCTCGAGGACGCCGGCGGCAGCTCACGAACCGGCGGCACCTCCCGACCGGAGCTCTGCTGCGGGGGCCGCTCCTGCTGACCACATCTCATGGTGAGGAGACGTCTGTCATGACTTCTACCCCCGCCGGCACCCCCGGTGACAATTCCGACCAGCACGGCACGGACCCCCGTCCGGCCGACCCGGCCGAGATCGCCGAGGACCAGGCGACGTCGCCGTTCGAGCAGTTCTCGAACGCGCCCGCGGAGCAGGGCCTCTACCACCCGGACGAGGAGAAGGACGCGTGCGGGCTCGCCGTGGTCGCGACCCTCAACGGCGCCCCCAGCCACGAGATCGTCGACGCCGCCCTGACTGCCCTGCGCAACCTGGAGCACCGCGGTGCCGTGGGCGGGGACGAGGGCACCGGGGACGGCGCCGGGCTGCTCACCCAGCTGCCCGACGCGTTCTTCCGGGCGGTCGTGGACTTCGAGCTGCCGCCCCTGGGCGGCTACGCCGTGGGCACCGCGTTCCTGCCGCACGGCGGGGCGCACGCGGACAAGATCCAGGCCGCGCTCGAGGAGATCGCCGCCTCGGAGGAGCTGCAGGTCCTGGGCTGGCGCCCGGTCCCCGTCGCCGAGTCCGTGGTGGGCCGCTCCGCGCGCGAGGTCATGCCCTGGTTCGTCCAGCTCTTCGTGGCCGAGCCGGCCCCCGCGCCCGAGGACGAGGCCGCCCGCCGCCGCCTGGACCAGAAGGCCTTCCGGCTGCGCAAGCGCGCCCAGAACAAGGCCGGCGTGTACTTCCCCTCCCTGTCCTCGCGCACCATCGTCTACAAGGGCATGCTGACCACCCAGCAGCTGGAGCCGTTCTACCCGGACCTGGCCGACGAGCGGTTCGCCACCGAGCTGGCGATCGTGCACTCGCGCTTCTCCACCAACACGTTCCCCTCCTGGCCGCTGGCCCAGCCCATGCGCACCCTGGCGCACAACGGCGAGATCAACACCGTGAAGGGCAACCGCAACTGGATGCGCGCCCGCCAGTCGCAGCTGAAGTCCCCGCTGCTGGGCCGCAGCCCCGAGGAGCTGTTCCCGATCTGCTCCGAGGGCGCCTCCGACTCGCAGTCCCTCGACGAGGTGGCCGAGCTGCTGGTGCTCTCCGGCCGGCCCGTCACCCAGGCCATGATGATGATGATCCCGGAGGCCTGGGAGAACCACGAGACCATGGACCCGGCCCGCAAGGCGTTCTACCGCTACCACGCCTCCTTCATGGAGCCGTGGGACGGCCCCGCCGCGGTCGCCTTCACCGACGGCGTGCAGGTCGGCTCGTTGCTGGACCGCAACGGCCTGCGCCCGGGCCGGTTCTGGGTCACCGACGACGGGCTCGTCGTGCTGGCCTCCGAGGTCGGCGTCGTCGACATCGGCGACCGCAAGGTCGTGCGCAAGGGCCGGGTGTCCCCGGGCACGATGTTCCTCGTCGACACCGCCCGCGGGCGGATCGTCGAGGACGCCGAGATCAAGGCCGAGATCGCCTCCGCGGCGCCGTGGGAGGAGTGGGCCGACGGCAACATCGTCGACATCACCGACCTGCCCGAGCGCGAGCACATGGTCCACCCGCGCTCCTCGATC
Organism: Kocuria sp. SM24M-10; assembly: GCF_001027955.1. Classification (NCBI taxonomy): domain Bacteria; kingdom Bacillati; phylum Actinomycetota; class Actinomycetes; order Micrococcales; family Micrococcaceae; genus Kocuria; species Kocuria sp. SM24M-10. Next base: position 6,324 of record NZ_LDNX01000118.1, read on the forward strand.
ACCCTGCGCCAGAAGACCTTCGGGTACACGCAGGAGGAGCTGAAGATGATCGTGGGCCCGATGGCGGCCAAGGGCGCCGAGCCCATCTACGCCATGGGCACCGACACCCCGATCGCCGTGCTCTCGGAGCAGTCCCGGACGCTGTTCGACTACTTCGTGCAGTCCTTCGCGCAGGTCACCAACCCGCCGCTGGACGCGATCCGCGAGGAGCTGGTCACCAGCCTGCGCGGCTCCGTCGGGCCCTCCGGCAACCTGCTGACCACCGAGCGGGTGCGCACCCGCCAGATCGCCCTGGACTTCCCGGTCATCGACAACGACCAGCTGGACCAGTTCCTGCACATCGAGGGCGAGGACGGGATGCCCGCCGCCCTGAAGGTGCGCGGCCTGTACCGGCCCGACGGCGGGGCCGAGTCCCTGCGCGCCCGGATCGCCGAGATCTGCGAGAAGGTCTCCGCGGCCGTGGCCCGCGGCGTGGAGTACGTCATCGTCTCGGACCGCGACTCCAACGGCGCGTGGGCACCCATCCCCTCGCTGCTGCTGACCTCCGCGGTGCACCACCACCTGCTGCGCTCGGCCACCCGCACCAAGGTGGCGCTGATCGTGGAGGCCGGCGACGTCCGCGAGGTCCACCACGTGGCGCTGCTCATCGGCTACGGCGCGTCCGCGGTGAACCCGTACCTGGCGATGGAGTCCGCCGAGGAGCTCGTCCGCTCGGGCGACCTGACCGGGATCACCACCGAGCACGCCGTGCAGAATCTGATCAAGGCCCTGGGCAAGGGCGTGCAGAAGATCATGTCCAAGATGGGCATCTCCACGGTGTCCTCCTACTGCGGCGCCCAGGTCTTCGAGGCCCTCGGCCTGTCCCGGGAGCTGGTGGACGACTACTTCACCGGCACCCACACCCAGATCGGCGGCATCGGCCTCGGCGTCATCGCCGAGGAGACCGCCTCCCGCCACCGCCGGGCCTACCCCGCGGACGGCGTGACCGAGCCCTACCGCGACCTCGAGACCGGTGGGGAGTACGACTGGCGCCGCGACGGCCCGCCGCACCTGTTCAACCCGCAGACCGTCTTCCGGCTCCAGCACGCCACCCGCAGCGGCCGCTACGACATCTTCAAGTCCTACACGAAGCTCGTGGACGACCAGACCAAGAAGCTGCTGACCCTGCGCGGGCTGCTCGGCTTCTCCTCGGACCGCCGGCCGGTGCCGCTGGAGGAGGTCGAGCCGGTCAGCTCGATCGTCAAGCGCTTCCAGACCGGTGCGATGAGCTACGGCTCCATCTCCCAGGAGGCGCACGAGACGCTGGCGATCGCCATGAACCGGCTCGGCGCCAAGTCCAACACCGGCGAGGGCGGCGAGGACGTGGAGCGGCTGCTCGACCCGGAGCGCCGCTCGGCGATCAAGCAGGTCGCCTCCGGCCGCTTCGGCGTCACGAGCCTGTACCTCACGAACGCCGACGACATCCAGATCAAGATGGCCCAGGGCGCCAAGCCCGGCGAGGGCGGCCAGCTCATGGCCCAGAAGCTCTACCCCTGGATCGCCCGGACGCGCCACTCCACCCCCGGGGTGTCGCTGATCTCCCCGCCGCCGCACCACGACATCTACTCGATCGAGGACCTGGCGCAGCTGATCTATGACCTCAAGCGCTCCAACCCGCGGGCCCGGGTGCACGTGAAGCTGGTCTCGGAGATCGGCATCGGCACCGTGGCCTCCGGGGTCACCAAGGCCAAGGCCGACGTGGTGCTCGTCTCCGGGCACGACGGCGGCACCGGCGCGGCCCCGCTGAACTCGCTCAAGCACGCCGGCGCCCCCTGGGAGCTCGGCCTCGCCGAGACCCAGCAGACGCTGATGCTCAACGGGCTGCGGGACCGGGTGGTCGTCCAGGCGGACGGGCAGATGAAGACCGGGCGCGACGTGGTGATCGCGGCGCTGCTCGGGGCGGAGGAGTTCGGCTTCGCCACGGCCCCGCTGATCGTCGAGGGCTGCATCATGATGCGCAAGTGCCACCTGGACACCTGCCCGGTGGGCGTGGCCACGCAGAACCCGGAGCTGCGCCGGCGCTTCACCGGCAAGGCCGAGCACGTGGTCAACTTCTTCGAGTTCATCGCCGAGGAGGTCCGGGAGTACCTGGCCCAGCTCGGGTTCCGCTCGATCGAGGAGGCCGTCGGGCACGCCGAGGTCCTGGAGACCAAGGCCGCGATCGACCACTGGAAGGCCCACGGGCTGGACCTGTCCCCGATCCTGCACTCCACGGTGCTCGAGCACCGCGGCGCCGCCGTGCGCAACATGCGCGGCCAGGACCACGAGCTGGAGAAGCACTTCGACAACGAGCTGATCCGCCTGTCCCGGGCCGCCCTGGAGAAGCGGGAGCCCGTCCGGATCCAGCAGCACATCATCAACACCGACCGGGCGGTGGGCACGATGCTCGGGCACGTGGTGACCCGCACCTTCGGCACGGACGAGCTCGCCCACGACACCATCGACGTGACGCTCACCGGCCAGGCCGGGCAGTCGCTCGGCGCGTTCCTGCCGCAGGGCATCACCCTGCGACTGGAGGGCGACGCCAACGACTACACCGGCAAGGGCCTCTCGGGCGGGCGGATCATCGTGCGCCCCGAGCGGGACGCCGTGTTCGAGGCCTCGGAGAACGTCATCGCCGGCAACGTGATCGGCTACGGCGCCACGGGCGGGGAGATCTTCCTGCGCGGCACCGTGGGCGAGCGATTCCTGGTGCGCAACTCCGGGGCCACCGCGGTGGTCGAGGGCATCGGGGACCACGGCTGCGAGTACATGACCGGCGGCACCGCCCTGGTGCTGGGCCGCACCGGGCGCAACTTCGGCGCCGGCATGTCCGGCGGCGTCGCCTACGTCATCGACCTGGCCGAGACCTCCGTCAACAAGCAGGCCCGGGACAGCGGCGAGCTCCAGCTGCTGCCGCTGGACGAGGCCGACGCCGAGGCGGTGCTCGCGCTGATCACGAAGCACGGCGAGGAGACCGGCTCCGAGCTCTCGGACCGGCTGCTGGCCGATCCGGTGGCCACGCTGGGCCGGTTCACCAAGGTCCTGCCGCGGGAGTACGCCGCGGTGCAGGGCATCCGCGAAGAGGCCGCGACGCGGGGGCAGGACCCCGACGGCGACGAGGCCTGGCACAAGATCCTGGAGGTGACGACCCGTGGCTGATCCGCGCGGTTTTCTGAAGGTGACCGAGCGCGTCGACCGCCCCAAGCGGCCGGTGCCGGTCCGGATCATGGACTGGAAGGAGGTCCAGGAGGCCCAGGACCGGGGGGTGCTGCAGAAGCAGGCCGGCCGGTGCATGGACTGCGGCATCCCCTTCTGCCACGAGGGCTGCCCCCTGGGCAACCTGATCCCGGAGTGGAACGACCTGGTGTGGCGCGGGCTCGACGCCGAGGCGGTCGAGCGCATGCACGCCACCAACAACTTCCCGGAGTTCACCGGGCGGGTCTGCCCGGCCCCGTGCGAGTCCTCGTGCGTGCTCGGGATCAACCAGCCGGCGGTGACCATCAAGCAGATCGAGTACTCGATCGGCGAGATGGGCTTCGACGAGGGCATCATCAAGCCGTTCGTCCCGCAGCGGCTGGTCGGCAAGACCGTGGCGGTCGTGGGCTCCGGGCCCGGCGGGCTCGCGGCGGCCCAGCAGCTGACCCAGGCCGGGTTCACCGTCGCCGTCTACGAGCGCGACGACCGGATCGGCGGGCTGCTGCGCTACGGCATCCCCGACTTCAAGATGGAGAAGGAGGTCCTGGACCGCCGCCTGGACGTCATGCGCGCCGAGGGCACCCGCTTCCGCCCGGGCGTGGAGATCGGCAAGGACATCACCTGGGACCAGCTCAAGCGCCGCTACGACGCGGTCGTGGTCGCCACCGGCGCCACCCTCCCGCGCGACCTGACGATCCCGGGCCGCGACCTCGAGGGCGTGCACTTCGCGATGGACTACCTGGTGCAGGCCAACCGCGTGGTGGCCGGCGACGAGGTCGAGGGGCAGATCTCGGCGCGGGGCAAGCACGTCATCGTGCTCGGCGGCGGTGACACCGGCTCCGACTGCATCGGCACCGCCAACCGCCAGGGCGCCGCCTCGATCACGTCCCTGGCGATCGGGCGCAAGCCCGCCGCGGACCGCTCCGACGCCGACCCGTGGCCGATGATGCCGAGGGTCTTCGAGGTCTCCACCTCCCACGAGGAGGGCGGCGAGCGGACCTACCTGGCCTCGACCGTGGAGTTCGTGGGTGAGAACGGGAAGCTGACCGGGCTGAAGGTCGCCGAGACCGAGTACCTGCCCGACGGCCGCCGCGCCCCGAAGCAGGGCACGGAGAAGGTCCTGCCCGCGGACCTGGTGTTCCTGGCGCTGGGCTTCACCGGCAACGAGTCCGAGGACATCACCGCGCAGATCGGCGCGGAGCTGGACGGGCGGACCAACGTGGCCCGCGACGACCAGTACATGACCAACGTGGACGGGGTGTTCTCCTGCGGCGACGCGGGCCGGGGCCAGTCCCTGGTGGTCTGGGCGATCGCCGAGGGCCGGGCCTGCGCGGCCGCCGTCGAGCGCCACCTCCTGGGCTCCACCCGGCTGCCGGCGCCGGTGGCCCCCACGGACCGGGCCATCGACCTCAGCATGTAGGGCCCACGGCCCGGACCACGGCGCGGCCCGCACCCCCCCACCCGGGGTGCGGGCCGCGCCTCGTCGTCGGCGGACGGGTGCCGGGGGAGCGGCGGCCTCGACACCACGTGCCGCGTTGGTAGGCTGGGAAGGACCTCCCCGCTCCGGGGCAGGACAACCAGGCAGAGCGGCCGGGAGCTCCGCCGCGCCCGCGCGGCGTCCCGGTCGTTCTTTCTTGTGCGTCCACCCGCGGTGGCACCCCACAACCCAAGGCGGCACACATGCGACGAGCAAAGATCGTGGCCACGATCGGCCCGGCCATCTCCTCCTACGAGAACCTCTCCCAGGCGATCCGGTCCGGCATGAACGTGGCCCGGCTCAACATGAGCCACGGCGACCACTCCGTCCACGACGCGTCCTACGAGAACCTGCGCCGGGCCTCCGAGGACCTTGGGCAGACCGTCGCGATCCTCGCGGACCTGCAGGGCCCCAAGATCCGCCTCGGCCGCTTCGCCGACGGCCCCCACGAGCTGCTGCCCGGCGACGAGTTCTCCATCACGGTCGAGGACGTCGAGGGCACCGCGGAGCTGTGCTCCACCACCCACAAGGGCCTGCCCGGCGACGTGAACGTGGGCGACCCCCTGCTCATCGACGACGGCCGGGTCGCCCTGCGCGCCACCGCCGTCTCGGACACCACCGTGACCGCCGAGGTGGTCGTGGGCGGGCCGGTGTCCAACAACAAGGGCATCAACCTGCCCGGCGTGGCCGTGAACGTCCCCGCGCTGTCCGACAAGGACGAGGACGACCTGCGCTGGGCCCTGCGCCGCGGCGTGGACCTGATCGCCCTGTCCTTCGTGCGCGACGCCAAGGACATCGTGCGGGTGCACGAGATCATGGACGAGGAGGGCCGCCGCCTGCCCGTGATCGCCAAGATCGAGAAGCCCCAGGCGGTGGACTCCCTGCACGAGATCATCGACGCGTTCGACGGCATCATGGTCGCCCGCGGCGACCTCGGCGTGGAGCTGCCGCTGGAGCAGGTGCCGATCGTGCAGAAGCGCGCCATCGAGCTCGCCCGCCGCTGGGCCAAGCCCGTGATCGTCGCCACCCAGGTGCTGGAGTCGATGATCGACAGCCCGCGCCCCACCCGTGCGGAGGCCTCCGACTGCGCCAACGCGGTGCTCGACGGCGCGGACGCCGTGATGCTCTCCGGGGAGACCTCGGTGGGCAAGTACCCGATCGAGACCATCCAGACCATGGCCCGGATCATCGAGGCCACCGAGTCCCAGGCGCTCGAGCGCGTCCCGGCGCTGGGCACGGAGCCGCGCACCCGCGGCGGCGCGGTGACCCGCGCGGCGGTCACGATCGCCCGGCAGCTCGACGTCAGCTACATCTGCACCTTCACCCAGTCCGGGGACTCCGCCCGCCGGCTCTCCCGGCTGCGCCCGCCGCACCCGATCCTGGCGTTCACCCCCGAGCCGCTGGTGACCGCCCTGATGTCCCTGCTGTGGGGCGTCCAGCCGATCCAGGTCGCGAAGGTCGACCACACCGACGACATGACCCGGCAGGTGGACCTCCACCTGCAGGAGCAGGGCCTGGCCGGGGAGGACGACCTCGTGGTGATCTGCGCCGGCTCGCCCCCCGGGGTCGCCGGCACCACCAACCTCGTGAAGGTGCACCGGGTGGGCGACGTCAAGGACGCCGGCGAGCTGCTGAGCGGCCAGCGGCGGCGTGAGCGCGTGGGGCCGTGGCGGGAGTCCTGAGCGGGCGCCTCGACCCGGAGGAGCACGCCCGGGATCTCCGTGCCCACGGAGTGCCCGAGGAGCTGCACGCGGGGTTCCCCGGGCACGGGATCGGCGGTCTCGCCCGGGCGATGGGCATCCGGTTCACGGAGCTCACGCCCGGGCGCGCGGTCGCCACGATGCCGGTGGAGCCGAACACCCAGCCCGGCGGGATCCTGCACGGCGGGGCGCACTGCGTCCTGGCCGAGACCCTGGCCTCCTCGGCCGCGAGCGTGCACGCCGGCCCGGAGCGCTTCGCGGTGGGGGTCGACATCAACGCGACGCACCAGCGCGGGATCGCCGCCGGGACGGTGACCGGGACCTGCACGGCGCTGCACCTGGGCGCCACGATGACCGTGCACGAGGTCGTCATGACCGACGAGCAGGGGCGGCGGCTGTCCACGGCCCGGGTCACCAACCTGCTGCGCGAGCGTCCCGCCGGGGCCTGAGCGAGGACCGCGCGGGAACCGGCGCGGGACCGGCGGTCCGGGGCGCGAAAAAACCCCGGACCGCCGGTCCGGGGTGCTCGTGCCCAAGGTGGGACTCGAACCCACACTCCGAGGAACCGCATTTTGAGTGCGGCGCGTCTGCCAGTTCCGCCACTTGGGCCCGTGGTCGCAGTCCCCGCGGCCCCGTCGAGGGGCTGCTCCTGCGCTCGACCAGCGTACAACAGTTATAGGCTGGGACCGATCGGACGGCACGTGCCGTGCCGGGCGGCCACGGGCCACCCGTGCACCCGGAGTCCGCGGTCCCGCCCGCCGCGGGACCGCCCCACCAGCAGGCAAGGAGTCAGCGTGACGGAGCAGCCGAAACCCGCCCCGGCGGAGGAGCCCGAGGACCGGGACAGCGCCCTTCCCGAGGAGGACGCCGGGACGTCCCTGCGCCCGCCCCGCCGGGTGGTGGTGGCCGAGGACGAGACCCTCATCCGCCTCGACATCGTGGAGATGCTCGGGGAGGCCGGCTACGACGTGGTGGCCGAGGCCGACAACGGCCAGCGAGCCGTCGAGCTGGCGCGCGAGCACCGCCCGGACCTGGTCCTGATGGACGTGAAGATGCCGGTCCTGGACGGGATCACGGCCGCCGAGCAGATCGCCTCGGAGCGGATCGCCCCGGTGGTCCTGCTCACGGCCTTCAGCCAGCGCGAGCTCGTCGAGCGGGCCCGCGAGGCCGGCGCGATGGCCTACGTGGTCAAGCCGTTCACCGTCGACGACGTGGTGCCGGCGATCGAGATCGCGATCTCGCGCTTCGAGGAGATCGCGGCGCTGGAGCGCGAGGTCTCCGACATGAAGGAGCAGTTCGCCACCCGCAAGCTCGTGGAGCGGGCGAAGTCCCTGCTGACCACCAAGATGGGGCTGACCGAGCCCGAGGCTTTCCGCTGGATCCAGAAGACCTCCATGGACCGGCGGCTGTCCATGCGCGAGGTCGCCGAGGCGATCATCAACCAGGTCGCCTGAGCGGCACGCTGCGGTACACGGAGCCCGTCCGGCCCGGGCCCTAGGATGGGTCCGTGAGTGAAACGACGCAGCAGATCCTGACCGACAGCAGCTCCGAGGCCGGCGTGCGCACGGTGACCGTGGGGGCCGAGACCGACCACCCGGTCGAGGTCGAGATCCCCCGGCCGGTCTCCCGGCCGGAGCGGAAGCTGCTGCTGGTCGACGGCCACTCCCTGGCCTTCCGGGCGTTCTTCGCGCTCTCGCGCGCCGCCGAGTACGGCGGCGGGCCCGCCTTCGTCACCTCCGACGGGCGTCACACCGAGGCCGTGTACGGCTTCGTGAACACGCTGGTGAAGCTGGTCCGCGAGCAGAAGCCCACGCACCTGGTCGTCTCCTTCGACCTCGAGGGCCCCACGCTGCGCTCCCAGGAGTACGGGGAGTACAAGGGCGGGCGGGACGAGACGCCCGAGGAGTTCCACGGCCAGGTCCCGCAGATCCGACGGATCCTCGAGGCACTCGGGGTGCCCGTGGTCACCGCGGAGGGCCACGAGGCCGACGACGTCCTGGCGACCCTGGCCCGCCGCGGCGCGGAGCAGGACTACGAGGTCCTCGTCTTCTCGGGGGACCGGGACGCCTTCCAGATGATCGACGACCACGTCACGGTGGTCTACCCCGGGCGCACCCCCTCGGATCTCAAGCACATGGACGCCGCCGCGGTGGTGGAGAAGTACAAGGTCCCGCCGCAGCACTACCCCGACCTCGCCGCGCTGACCGGGGAGCAGGCCGACAACCTCCCCGGGGTGCCCGGGGTGGGGGCCGGCTTCGCGGCCAAGTGGATCCTCGCCTACGGGGACGTGCCCTCGCTGCTCGAGCACGCGGACCGGATCAAGGGCAAGAAGGGCGAGGCGCTGCGCGAGCACCGGGCGGCCGTGGAGCGCAACCGGCGGCTCAACCGGCTCGTCACCGACCTCGGCCTCGACGTCGACCTCGCCGACGCCGGGCTGCCCGTGCCCGACGCCGAGGCCGTGGGCGAGGTCTTCGACGACCTCGAGTTCGGCGACGGGCTGCGCAACCGGCTCTTCGACGCGTTCGGCCGGCCGCAGGACGAGAGCGCCCCGCCCGCCGACCTCGGCCTCGGCGAGGTGGCCCGGCCCGGCACCGGGGAGGAGCTGCAGGACTGGCTCGCCGCAGGGAACTCGCCCGTGGTCCTGCGCGCCCTGCACTGCGCGGACGACCCCGAGCTGCCGGGGGCCCGCGAGCTCTCCGGGGTCGTCCTGGCCCGCGGCGGGGACGCCCCCTCCGCCGTGTTCCTCGACCTCTCCGCCGCGGACGCGGCACTGGAGGCCGCCCTGGCCGGGTGGCTCGCCGACGCGGGACGGGCGAAGATCGTGGACGGGGTCAAGGACGTCTGGAAGTCCCTGTCCGTACGCGGGCTGGTGCTCGAGGGCGTGGTGGACGACCCGCAGCTCTCCGCCTACCTCCTGCAGCCGGCGCGGCGCAGCTACGAGCTGCCGGCGCTGCTCGAGGAGCGGCTCGGCCTGACGGTGGCCGCCGCGGAGGACACCGGCCCCGCCGCCCAGGGCCAGCAGGAGCTGACCCTGGAGGAGCGGCCCTGGCCGGACCCGGCCGTGCTGCGCCGGGAGGCGGAGCTGGCCGTGGCCACCACCCAGCTCTCCGAGCACCTGCTGGACAAGCTCGCGGAGACGCACCAGACCGGCCTGCTCACCGACCTGGAGCTGCCGCTGGCGGTCGTGCTCGGCCGGATGGAGCTGGCCGGGATCGCGGTGGACCCCGAGGGCGTGCAGGTCCTGCTCGACGACTTCGCCCGGGTGATCGAGCAGGCCAAGCAGGAGGCCCACGCCCAGATCGCCGAGCCCGTGAACCTGGGCTCCACCAAGCAGCTGCAGCAGGTGATGTTCGAGGAGCTGGGGCTGCCGAGGACCAAGAAGATCAAGTCCGGCTTCACCACCGACGCCGACGCCGTGGCGGAGCTGCTCACCCGCACCGACCCCGACTCCAAGGGCCACCGCTTCCTGGCGAGCCTGCTGGCCTACCGGGACGCGAACAAGCTGCGGCAGACCGTCGAGGGCCTGCAGAAGGCCATCGCCGAGGACGGGCGGGTGCACACCACCTACATGCAGAACGTCGCCGCCACGGGCCGGCTGTCCTCCACCAACCCCAACCTGCAGAACATCCCGGTGCGCACCGAGGAGGGCCGGCGCATCCGCGCCCTGTTCGTGGTGGGGCACCCCGGGACGGGCCGGGAGTACGAGCAGCTGCTGACCGCCGACTACTCGCAGATCGAGATGCGCATCATGGCGCACCTGTCCGGGGACGAGGCGCTCATCGAGGCGTTCCGCAACGGCGAGGACCTGCACCGGTTCGTCGGCTCGAAGATCTTCGGCGTGGCCCCGGAGGAGGTCTCCGCGGCGATGCGCTCCAAGGTCAAGGCCATGAGCTACGGGCTGGTCTACGGGCTGAGCTCCTTCGGGCTCTCCAAGCAGCTGCGGATCCCGGTGGACGAGGCACGGACCCTGATGAGCGACTACTTCACCCGGTTCGGCGCCGTGCGGGACTACCTGCGCGGGGTCGTGGAGCAGGCCCGCGCCGACGGCTACACCGCCACGATCGACGGCCGCCGCCGCTACCTCCCGGACCTCTCCAGCGACAACCGGCAGCTGCGGGCCATGGCCGAGCGCGCCGCCCTCAACGCCCCGATCCAGGGCTCGGCCGCGGACATCATCAAGAAGGCGATGCTGGGCGTGGACCGCCGCTTCACCGCCGAGGGCCTGTCCTCCCGGGTGCTCCTGCAGGTCCACGACGAACTCGTGGTCGAGGTCGTGCGCGGGGAGACGGCCGCCGTGGAGCAGGTGCTGCGCGAGGAGATGGGCGGGGCCGCCGAGCTGGCGGTGCCGCTGGAGGTCAACGTGGGCGCCGGGCGGTCCTGGCACGAGGCGGCCCACTGACCGCTCCGCCCGACCGCCTGCTCCGCACCGCCGACGAAGGACACGACATGGACCTGACGCACGAGGCACCGACACCGCCGACCACCCCGGGCACCGTGACCGAGTCCTACTCGGCCGGCGGGCACGACTACACCTTCGCGGAGTTCGGGGTGGGCCCCGGCGGCACCGCGGGGAACCCCGCCGCGGTGGAGTGGGTCCGGGCAATCCGCCAGGGCTTCCACCAGGCGGAGCCCACCGAGGAGACCCTCGAGCGCACCCTGTCCTGGATGCACGCCGAGCGGGTCCGGCTGCGGGCCGCCTATCCGCACGCGGTGCCCGAGGCGGCGCTGCCCACCCGGCGACCCGTGGCGACCTTCACCTCGTGGGAGGGCTCCCTCAACGTGGGCCGCGGCCGGCTGCTGCGCGCACGGCTGATCTCCGAGGTCACGGTGCGCCCCACCCACAGCCGCCGGGGCCTGCTGCGCCGGCTGATGACCGGCGACCTCGACCGCGCGCAGCGGGACGGCTACCCCGTGGCGCTGCTCACCGCCACGGAGGCGACCATCTACGGGCGGTTCGGCTTCGGCGCCGCCACGTTCAACCGCGAGGTCAGCGTCGACGCCACCACCCGGCTGCAGCTGAAGGCCCCCACGGTGGGCACCGTGGAGATGGCCGACGGGGAGGCCGTGCGCCAGCTGGCCCCCGTGCTCTTCCAGCGCTTCCACGAGAGCTCGCACGGGTCGGTGAGCCGGGTGGCCTACCACTGGCCGGAGTACACGGGGGAGTACGCCATCACCCCGCAGAAGGCCGACCCTGAGGTGCGTTGCGCCGTGCACTACGACGACGCGATGCGCCCGGACGGCTACGTCACCTACCGGTTCGAGCCCAACACCTCCTACCCGCTGACCCTCACCGTGCTCGACCTCGTGGGCGCCTCCCCGGACGTGTCGATCGCCCTGTGGGAGTTCGTCACCTCCCTGGACCTCGTGGACCGGGTCCGCTTCGGCCGGGCCCCCGTGGAGGACCCGCTGGTGTGGGCGATGACCGACCGCGCGCAGTACCGGGTCACCTCGGAGTCGGACAAGGTCTGGGTCCGGGTCCTGGACCCGGCCGCCGCCCTCGAGGCCCGCCCGTACACCGTGCGCGGGCGGATCGTGATCTCCCTGGTGGACTCGATGGGCTACGCCGACGGCCTGTGGGCGCTGGACACCACCAGCGGGCGCCCCGTGGTGGAGCGCGTCGCCGACCGTCCCCGCACCGCCGACGACGACGCCGGCCGGTCCGTGCCCGCGGTGCAGCTGCCCGACGGGGCCGACGTGGCGATGCGGGTGGACGTGCTGGGCTCCCTGTACCTCGGGGCGGTCAAGGCCAGCACCCTGGCCCAGGCCGGACTGATCGTCGCCCGGGACGAGGACGCGCTGCGGGACCTGCAGGACTTCATGGAGACGCCGACCGCCCCCTACGGGGTCACGCAGTTCTGACCGGCGCCGCCCGCGCGGGCGCGTGTTGCTTCCTTTTCGGCGCATCCGTAGACTGAGCCGGTGCGTGCTGTGCACGCACCCTGTCCAACAGTCCTTCGGAGCGGCCGCGGCCGGCCGGCAGGTGCCGTTCCGACTGATCAGAACCTATCCACATCGGAGCCCCTACTACATGACCACCACCACCCCGCAGGTTGCCGTCAACGACATCGGGTCCGAGGAGGACTTCCTCGCCGCTGTCGACGCGACCATCAAGTACTTCAACGACGGCGACCTCGTCGAGGGCACCGTCGTCAAGGTCGACCGCGACGAGGTCCTTCTCGACATCGGCTACAAGACCGAGGGCGTCATCCCGTCCCGCGAGCTGTCCATCAAGCACGATGTCGACCCCGACGAGGTCGTGACCGTGGGTGATGAGGTCGAGGCTCTGGTCCTCACCAAGGAGGACAAGGAAGGCCGCCTGATCCTGTCCAAGAAGCGGGCTCAGTACGAGCGCGCCTGGGGCGACATCGAGAAGGTCAAGGAGGAGGACGGCGTCGTCACCGGCACCGTCATCGAGGTCGTCAAGGGCGGCCTCATCCTGGACATCGGCCTGCGCGGCTTCCTGCCCGCCTCCCTCGTCGAGATGCGCCGCGTGCGCGACCTCGCGCCGTACATCGGCCAGCAGATCGAGGCCAAGATCATCGAGCTGGACAAGAACCGCAACAACGTGGTCCTGTCCCGCCGTGCCTGGCTCGAGCAGACCCAGTCCGAGGTCCGCTCCAACTTCCTGCACAAGCTCGAGAAGGGCCAGGTCCGCACGGGCACGGTCTCCTCGATCGTCAACTTCGGTGCCTTCGTGGACCTGGGCGGCGTCGACGGCCTGGTGCACGTCTCCGAGCTGTCCTGGAAGCACATCGACCACCCGTCCGAGGTCGTCGAGGTCGGCCAGGAGGTCACCGTCGAGGTCCTCGACGTGGACATGGACCGCGAGCGTGTCTCCCTGTCGCTGAAGGCGACCCAGGAGGACCCGTGGCAGCTGTTCGCCCGCACCCACGCCCTCGGCCAGGTCGTGCCGGGCAAGGTCACCAAGCTCGTTCCCTTCGGTGCGTTCGTGCGCGTCGAGGACGGCATCGAGGGCCTGGTGCACATCTCCGAGCTGGCCCAGCGCCACGTGGACATGGCCGAGCAGGTCGTCTCCGTGGGCGACGAGCTGTTCGTCAAGGTCATCGACATCGACCTGGACCGCCGCCGCATCTCGCTGTCGCTCAAGCAGGCCAACGAGGGCGTGGACCCGGACTCCACCGAGTTCGACCCGGCCCAGTACGGCATGGCCGCCGAGTACGACGAGCAGGGCAACTACAAGTACCCCGCCGGCTTCGATCCCGAGACCAACGAGTGGATCGAGGGCTTCGAGGAGCAGCGCGCCGCCTGGGAGCAGCAGTACGCCGACGCCCAGGCCCGCTGGGAGGCCCACAAGGAGCAGGTCCGCAAGTCGATCGCCGAGGACGCCGAGGCGGCCGCCGGCGGCACGACGAGCTCCTCGTCCTCCTCGTCCTCCTCTTCCGCGCCGGCTCCGACCAGCTACTCCTCCGAGGCTCCCGCCGACTCCGGCACCCTGGCCTCCGACGAGGCCCTGGCCGCGCTGCGCGAGAAGCTCACCGGCGCCTGAGTCGACCGGCACCGGTAGGCAGTCCCGCACTGCGCTCCGACGGCCCCCGCCCTGTCCAGGGCGGGGGCCGTCCCCGTGTCCGGACGCGGCCGCTACCGGCGCGGTCATGCTCCGGCCCGGTCACGCTCCCGCGCGGTCACGCTCCGGCAGCGGCTGCCGCGGCTCGGCCGGAACCGGCCCCGGACGCCACCGATGCGACCCGGCGGTCCCGCCCCGGGCCCGGCCGTCCCGGTCCCACGGCCGGGTCCGCCGCGGAGTGCTCAGGCCGGGGGAGCGTCGGGGGAGTCGACCCAGTCCACGCCGTCCGGGTGCAGGACCCCGGCGCCGCCGGTCAGCGCGGCCACCCGGGAGTGCGCCGCGGCGAGGGCGGCGTCGTCGTCGGGCAGGGCGAGGCCCAGCTCGGCGCCCGCGGCCCCGTAGGAGGTGCCCAGCACGGTGAGGCCGGTGGCCCGCAGCTCGTTCTCGATCCGGCCGGCGTCCGCGTGCGAGGCCGGCAGGCGGTAGAGGCGCTGCCGCCGGCGGCGGACCAGCTGCGCCCCGTCGAGGGCCTGGGACACGGCGTCGGAGTAGGCGCGCACCAGTCCGCCGGCGCCGAGCAGGGTGCCGCCGAACCAGCGCACCACCACCGCGCTGACGTCGGAGAGGTCGGTGACGTCGGCGCCGCCCGCGGCCGTGCCCGTGCGCCGCAGCACCAGCGCCTCCAGCATGGGCAGGCCGGCGGTGCCGGCCGGCTCCCCGTCGTCCGAGGAGCGCTGGACGTCCCGGTCCGGGCCCAGCACGAACGCGGAGCAGTGGTGGCGGGCGTCGTGGAAGCTCCGGCGCAGCTCCTCCACCAGGGCCCGGGCCTCGGCCTCGGTGCCGGCCCGGCGGAGCACGGCCAGGAACCGGGACCGCTTGATCTCCAGCTCCGCCACCGCCTCGGTCCCCGCGGCGAGCGTGGTGTAGCCGGTGGCGCGACTGAGCAGGGGGTCCGGGTCCATGCTCCCCACTCTAGGGCGGCCCCGGCGCTCCCTCGACGGGGCCGCTGCTGCTGCCCGGATCGGTGGAGGGCACCGAGCGGACGGGCCCGCGCCGGGGCGGAACGTGCCCCGCGCCGCCGACGCGGCGGCGGAGCTCGCCCCGGCGGGCCGCGGGTTCCGCCGGCTGCGGGAGCAATGCCCGCATGGGTCGGGCACGCCCCCGGACGTGCTGACCGCCGTCGCGGCCGCCGGGGAGGCGCGCGCTCCCGTCCGCGCCCGGCGGCTACCATGGCCGCATGCTGACCATCGGACTCACGGGCGGGATCGCCTCGGGCAAGTCGACGGTCTCCCGGCGGCTCACGGAGCTCGGCGCCACGGTGATCGACGCCGACGCCATCGCCCGGGCCCTGCAGGAACCCGGGCAGCCCGGTCTGGAGGGGATCGTCGAGGAGTTCGGACCCTCGGTGCTGACCCCTGACGGGCGGCTGGACCGCGCCGCCCTGGGCGCCCTGGTGTTCGGGGACCCGGAGGCCCGGCAGCGGCTCAACGCGATCGTCCACCCGCTGGTGCGGGCGGAGGCCGAACGGCTGGCCGCCGCTGCCGGCGAGGACGCGGTGCTCGTGGAGGACATCCCGCTGCTGGTGGAGACCGGCCAGCACGAGCGCTTCGACCACGTGCTCACCGTGCAGGCCCCCGTGGAGGAGCGGGTGCGCCGGATGGTCGAGGACCGTGCGATGACGGAGACGGACGCCCGGGCGCGCATCGCGGCCCAGGCCACGGACGAGGAGCGGGCCGCGGTCTCGGACACCGTGCTGGCCAACGACGACTCGGTCCAGCGGCTGCTCGACCGGGTGGACGCCTGGTGGGAGTGGCACGTCGAGCCCCGCCTGCCGTCCCCGGCCCGTCCCCGCCGCCTGTAACTCTGCGTCACATCCGGGTAGGGTCGAGGGCGACCGAAGCACGTCGTCCAGACACGGCGGCGGTCCGCTCGACGTGGCCGGCGGCCGGGGAAGCTCTCCGATGCTCAACTCACTGCACGATGCCCTGCGGTTGCGGACCAGTCCCGCCATCTTCTTCGGCTCCGCCCTGATCATCATCGCCTTCGTGGTCCTGACCCTGGTGTTCACCGACCCGATGGACGCCTTCTTCGCGCAGGGCTCCGCCTGGGTCATGGACCAGCTCGGCTGGTTCTACATCCTCGGGGTGACCGTCTTCCTGCTGTTCCTCATCTATTTGATGATCAGCCGTTTCGGGCAGGTGCGTCTGGGGGCCGACGACGAACGCCCCCAGCACACCAACCTGTCCTGGTTCTCCATGCTCTTCGCCGCCGGGATCGGGACGATCCTGATGTTCTGGGCGGTCGCCGAGCCGGTCAACCACTTCGCGAACCCGCCGCGGCAGGGCGTGGTGCCCGAGTCCATGGAGGCGGCGACCGAGGCCATGGGCTTCACGCTGTACCACTTCGGACTGCACACCTGGACGATCTTCACCCTCCCGGCCCTGGCCTTCGGCTACTTCATGTACAAGCGCAACCTGCCGCCGCGGGTGAGCTCCATGTTCCAGCCGCTGCTGGGCGAGCGCATCCACGGCCCCGTGGGCCGGGGCATCGACATCCTCGCCATCGTGGGCACCCTCTTCGGCGTCGCGGTCTCCATCGGGCTGGGCACCATGCAGATCAACAGCGGCCTGGCCCGGCTCTTCGGCATCTCCGAGTCCGCCCTCTCCCAGATCCTCATCATCGCCGCCGTGAGCCTGGTGGCCTCGGTGTCCGTGGCCCTGGGACTGGACCGGGGCATCAAGCGGCTGTCGAACACCAACATTCTCATCGCGATCGGCCTGCTCGTGTTCATCCTCATCTCGGGGCCCACCGTGATGATGCTCCGTGGCATGGTCGAGTCCGCCGGCACCTACCTCTCGATGCTCCCGGCGCTCGCCTTCTGGAACGACACGCTCGCGGACACCGGGTGGCAGAGCGGCTGGACCGTCTTCTACTGGGCGTGGACCATCACGTGGTCGCCGTTCGTGGGCATCTTCATCGCCCGCATCTCCCGGGGCCGCACCATCCGCCAGTTCGTCTCCGGCGTGCTCGCGTTCCCCACCCTGTTCTCGGTGATCTGGTTCGGGATCTTCGGCATGGGCGTGTTCAACATCGAGCTCAACGGCGGCGGGGGACTGGTCGAGGCCGTCGTCGACGAGGGCGACATCCCCGGGGCGATGTTCGTCTTCCTGGAGAACTTCCCGTTCTCCACGGTGACCTCCGCGGTGGGCGTGCTCATCGTGGTGCTGTTCTTCATCACCTCGATCGACTCCGCCGCCCTGGTCATGGACACCATGGGCAGCGGCCACGAGGAGGAGGCCCCGGTCCACCAGCGGGTGTTCTGGGTCGTGGCCATCGGCCTGATCGCCGCGATCCTGCTGACCGCCACCGGCACCACGGGACTGGCGGCCCTGCAGAACGTGGCCATCCTCATCGGCCTGCCCTTCTTCGTGCTGGGCTACCTGATGATCTACTCGCTCCTGAGGGCCCTGCGCGAGGACGCCGGCGAGATCGGCGTCCTGCCCACCCGCCAGTGGCGGCGGGTGCTGCCCCCGGAGGAGTTCCACCGCCGCAGCAGTGACGGCGCGGTGGACGAGGAGTTCGTGGTGGCGCCGGACTACGTGCACGGCTCGGAGCCGGAGAACGCCCCGAGCATCGACCACCCGGAGCAGCCCGACTACGTCCGGGAGTACCGCACCACGACCGGCTCCCTCAAGAAGATCCGCGACATCGAGTAGCCCCTCCGGAGCGCGATACGAAGGGCGGCCCACCGGCGATACCGGCCGGAGGGCCGCCCGCTTCCTTTCTGCCCCGGCGGTAGAATGGTGACCACCATCACATCGGCATCGGGGGACGCCATGGTGAAGAAGAAGCAGGCCACCGCACGGGACGGGGAGCAGCCGCACCGCATCCTCGACCGGCTCAACGCCATCGCGATGCGGGTCTACGGGCCGGGGGACCGCCTCGCCCAGGGCCAGGAGGGCCAGCACATGAGCGAGGCCGCCAAGCAGTGGTACCAGGAGGTGCAGGAGCACTTCTACGTGGAGAAGGACCAGCACGGCAACGAGTACCTCTACCATCGCGACGACTCCGGAGAGGGCACGAACACCGGCAGCGCACGCAACTGAACCGCATGCACCGCAGAACGGGCGGGGCGCCTCACGGAGGCGCCCCGCCCGTTCTGCACGCGCCGGCCGCTCGTGACAGCGATGAGTGCCGAGCTCGACGGAGAACCAGTTCGGTCACCCGTTCCGCCAGGTCGTCGGACGATATTCGTGCAGCACGGGGCGGGGAGGCCCAGGGCGGCGTTCTCGGTGCGCAGAGAGGACGCCGCCGGAATGGCAGGTTGCCCGGTACGGGTCTCGTGGGGTCGCAGTCCCGGTTCCGGGGCGCCGAGCAAGGCCTCGGTCCGTCGTCTCGGGCTTGGGGGCTGGCCCCGTGACGCTGCGCCGCGGAGGTCCTCAGCCCGTGGTCAGGGCGGCGCAGGCGGCCTCGATGGACTCGGGGGACAGGACGTGGTCGACGGCCATCACGGTCGCCCCCATCACCCCGGCCCGGTCCCCGGCGACCGAGGGCGCGACCCGCAGGTGCTCCGTGGCCAGGGGCAGGGACCGCCGGTAGACGACCTCGCGGATCCCGGCCAGCAGGTGCTCACCGGCCTGGGCGAGGCTGCCGCCGATCACGATCGCGGACGGGTTGATGAGGTTCACGCAGGTGGCCAGGACGTCACCGATGTCCCGGCCGGCCTGACGGATCGCCTGGACGGCCCGGGCGTCGCCGGAGCGGACGAGGTCGACCACGTCCTGGCTGGTGCCGAGCTCACCGGCGGACTGCGCGTTGAGCGCCGCCACCAGCGCGGGCGCCCCGGCCAGCGCCTCGAGGCAGCCGGTGTTGCCGCAGCGGCAGAGGACCTCGCCGCCGCGCGGCACGCGGACGTGGCCGAGGTCCCCGGCGGTCCCCTGGGCCCCGCGCTGCAGCGCCCCGCCGGAGATGATCCCGGCGCCGATGCCCGTGGCCACCTTGACGAACATCAGCTCGGTGGTCTCGGGCCAGAAGAAGCTCCGCTCGCCCAGGGCCATGATGTTGACGTCGTTGTCGACCAGCACGGGCACGTCGTACCGGGTCTGCACGAGGGCGGGGACGTCGGCGCGGTCCCAGCCGGGCATGATCGGGGGGTTGATCGGCCGGCCCGTGCGGTGCTCGACGGGCCCGGGCAGCCCGATGCCGATGGCGGCGAGCTCCGAGACCGGACGGTTCCCGCGCTCGAGCAGCAGGGCGACCGTGCGCACGAGCCAGCCCAGGACCGCGTCGGGTCCCTCGTCGATCGCCAGTGCCTGGCGCTCCTCGGCGAGCTCCCGGCCGGAGAGGTCCGCCAGGATCACCCGGGCGTGCGTGGCGCCGAAGTCCGCGCCGACCACCACCCGGGCGCCGGGATTGAGGGCGAACAGCGACGGCGGGCGGCCGCCGGTCGAGGCGGCTCCTCCGTCGGGGGTGACGAGGCCCAGCGCCATGAGGGTGTCCACGCGCGACGCCACGGTGGAGCGCGCCAGCCCGGTCAGCCGGGCCAGCTCCGCCCGCGTCCTCGGACGGCCGTCGCGCAGCAGCTGGAAGACCTCGCTCGCCCCGGGAGCGGGCGAGGCCGCCGGCCGCGATGAGGGCGTCTGCGGTGGACTCTTCAGCACTTTGTCAGTAGAGCACGGCCTCTTAGGGGGGTCAAGCGCGTCACAATCGCATGCACACAAACCAACTTTTGCCGGACTGTCGACAGAAGTTCGTGGTGCATGTCACAGTGACCGCATGAACGAGCGTGCGAGCTCCCCGGTGCTGCGGGTCACCGGCCTGTCGAAGTCCTTCTTCGGGGTGCCGGTGCTCCAGGACGCGGGGCTGCAGCTGTACGCCGGCGAGGTGCACGGCCTGGTGGGCGAGAACGGCGCCGGGAAGTCGACCCTGATGAAGGTCCTCGCCGGGGTCCACGACCGGGACGCGGGCACCGTGGAGATCGACGGCGCCCCCGTGGAGTTCCACCACCCGACACAGGCACACGCGGCCGGGCTGTCGACGGTGTTCCAGGAGTTCAACCTGCTGCCCGACCGCACGGTCGCGGAGAACGTGTTCCTCGGCCGCGAGCCGCGCAGCGGCCTGCTGGTGGACAGGCGGGCCATGAACGCGCGGACCAGCGAGCTGCTCGAGGACCTGGGCGTCACCAGCATCCGGCCCACCACCACGGTGAGCTCGCTGTCCGTGGCGCAGCAGCAGATCGTGGAGATCGCGAAGGCCATCAGCTACGACGCCCGCATCATCTCCATGGACGAGCCGACCGCGGCGCTCGCGGGCCCGGAGGTGGAGCTGCTGTACGCGATCATCCGCCGGCTCCGGGCGCGCGGCACCGCCATCCTCTACGTGTCCCACCGGCTGCGGGAGATCTTCGACCTCTGCGACACCATCACCGTCCTCAAGGACGGCCGGGTCGTGGGCACTGAGCCGGCCTCCGCCATGGACGACGCCTCCCTGGTGCGCATGATGGTGGGCCGGCCGATCTCCGCCTACTTCCCGGACGCGGAGCCCGGGACGGATACAGGCCGGGTGCTCCTGAGGGTCGACGACGGCGGCAACGACCAGCTCGACGCCATCGACCTGACGCTGCGGGCGGGGGAGATCGTGGGGGTCGCCGGGCTGCAGGGGTCCGGGCGCACGGAACTGGTGGAGGCCGTCTTCGGCGTGCACCCCTTCACCCGGGGGCGGATGGAGCTGGACGGGCGGCCGTACACCGCCTCCTCGCCCCGCCAGGCCGTCCGGCAACGGATCGCGCTGATCACGGAGGACCGCAAGTCCCAGGGGCTGAGCCTCGACCAGTCGGTCCTGGACAACGTCCTGGGCGTCATCCGCTCCGTCTTCCCGCGGCGGACCGCCGAGGCCAGGAGGGCCGCCCCCGGGGTGCTGTCCTCCCTCGAGGTCGTGGCCCGGGACCTGGACCAGGAGGTCCAGTACCTCTCGGGCGGCAACCAGCAGAAGGTGGTGCTGGCCAAGTGGCTGGCCGTGGACCCCCGCGTCGTGCTCCTCGACGAGCCCACGCGCGGGATCGACGTGGGCGCCAAGATCGCCGTCTACCACCTCATGCGCCAGCTCGCCGCCGAGGGCAGGGCCATCCTCATGGTCTCCAGCGAGCTGCCGGAGGTGCTGGGCATGTCCGGGCGCATCCTCGTCATGCGGGACGGCCGGATCTCCGGTGAGCTCCCGCCCGACTCCACGGAGGAACAAGTGCTCCAGCTGGCCACCGGCGCCCGGACGGAGGGGGCCGCACCATGACCGCGTTCTCCCGGCTCACGTCCACCCACATCGTCTACCTCGTGGTGCTGCTGACCTTCCTCGCCGGCACGATGCTGGTCGGCGCCGCCGGGCGCAGCTTCGTCAGCGCGGGCAACGTCTCGGCGATCCTCACCGGGACCAGCGTCCTGGGGTTCATCGCGATCGGCCAGACGCTCGTGATCCTGGTGGGCAGCCTCGACCTGTCCGTCCCCTACGTCATCAGCCTTGCCAGCCTGCTCTCGGCCGGGATCATGGCCGGGCAGCCCGGCAACATCCTGCTCGGCGTGGCCGTGGCACTGCTCGTCTCGGCGGGCATCGGCCTGGTCAACGGACTGGTCGTGTCCGGGCTGAAGGTCCACGGGTTCATCGCCACGCTGGGCACCGGACTGATCGTCAGCGGCTATCTCGCCACCAACTACAAGGGCAGCTCGGGACAGGCCCCCGTGGCCTTCCGGCTGGTCGGCGCCACCGGCATCGGGCCCGTCCCGGTCTCCACGCTGATCATGCTGGCCTGCGCCGCCGTCGTGCTGCTGATGCTCACGCGCACCCGCCTGGGCCACCACATGTACGCCGTCGGCGGGGACATCCGGGTCGCCCGGATGTCGGGGATCCAGACCGGCACCCCGATCGTCGCCGCCCACGTCATCTGCTCCACGATGGCCGGCCTGGCGGGACTGCTGCTGGCGGCGCGGCTCGGGGTGGGCAGCCCGACGATCGGATCCCAGGGCGGCTACGACCTGCTCTCGATCGCCGCCGTCGTCCTCGGCGGGACGCTGCTCTCGGGCGGCAAGGGCTCGCTGGTCGGGACGCTGGGCGGCGTGCTGATCTTCGCGATGATCGACAACATCATGAGCGTCATGCAGATCAACCCGTTCCTCAAGGACGTCGTCCGCGGGATCGTCATCGTGGTCGCCGTCGCCGTGTACGCCCGGCGCAGGGTGGCCCGCCGGACCCCCCGCTTCGACGAGCACCAGAACGCCCGCGGCGGACAGGAGGTCCCGGCATGAGCGCCGCCGTCACGGACCGGGCCGCCGTCCTGCAGCAGAACCGCGCACCCCGGCACGAGCGCGTGCTGCGCGCCCTGCGGACGCCCGGGGGAGCGGTCTTCGTGCTCCTGCTGCTGCTGCTCGCCGCGGCGATCGCCGTCAACCCGTCCTTCGGGGAACCCGGCTCGCTGATCCGGTTCGTCGGCCGCACGGCGCCGATCGCCATCGCCGCCATCGGCCAGTACTTCGTGATCGTCTCCGGGGAGTTCGACCTGTCCATGGGGTCGGTGGTCACCGCCCAGGTGTTCGTGGCCGGCAACCTCATCGGCCAGGACGACAGCCGGGTGGTGCCCGTCCTGGTGCTCATGCTCGTCCTCGGCGCCCTGGTGGGACTGGTCAACGGCCTGGTCACCACGCTCCTGAAGGTCCCGAGCTTCATCGTGACCCTGGGCACCATGCTCGCCCTGCTGGGGCTGGTGCTCTACTGGACCGGCGGCGCCGCCACCGGCAACCCCGCGGACAGCTTCCGGCAGATCGGCCGCGGGGGCATCGAGGACGTCCCGGTCCTGGAGGTCCTGCCCTATCCGGTGGTCCTGGTGACGGTGATCGCCGCCGCCGCCTTCTGGCTCATGCGCCGCCCCTACGGCCGGACGCTCATCGCCGTGGGCGACAACCCGCGGGCTGCCGCGCTGACCGGGGCCCGGGTCTGGTGGGTGCGGACCCGGGCGTTCATGCTCTCCTCCCTGGCCGCGACTGTGGCCGGGATCATCCTGGTGGGCTACGCCGGCGTGCACCCCTCCGTGGGGCGGGGCTACGAGTTCACGGCCATCACCGCCGTGGTCCTCGGCGGGGTCGTCCTGGGCGGCGGGCGCGGCTGGGTCCTGTCCGCGGCCGCCGGGGCCTTCGCCCTCGAGACCCTCTTCGCGCTCCTGAACTTCCTGGGCGTCCAGTCCACGTGGCGGGACACGGTGCAGGGCGTGATCATCATCGTCGCGGTCGCCGCGGGCACCCGGACGTGGCAGCGCCGCCGGCGCGGCCGCGCGGACCCGGCCCGCGCTCCACAGCGTGCCATCGCAGCACAGCCCGCCCCGGGCACCGACGAGGAAGGAACATGATGCGCCGAAGCATCCAGTCACAGGTCACCGTGGTGGCAGCGGCAGCGCTGCTGGGGCTGACCGCCTGCACCACCGATTCATCGATCGAGAACCCACCGGCCACCGAGGGCGCCGAGGGCGCCGAGCAGGCGGCCGCGACGCCCGCCCCGGAAGGTGGTGACGAGTGGTTCGACCAGGCCGAGTACGACGAGCAGTCCGCACAGCGGTCGGCCGACTTCCAGGGCGATCCCGAGCAGCCCTGGAGGCAGTACATCGAAGGGGAGATGACCCCGACCGCGCAGTACGCCGCGGAGGGGCCGCAGAAGGTCTGCTTCTCCAACGCCTCCATCTCCAACCCGTGGCGCCAGACCGGCTGGATCACCATGAACGAGCAGCTGAAGGTGCTCCAGGAGTCCGGGGTGATCTCGGAGATGGAGACCCGCGACGCGCAGGACGACGACAACACGCAGATCGCCGACATCGACTACTTCATCGCCGAGGGCGGCTGCGACGCGTTCATCATCTCGCCCAACTCGACCGCCGCCCTCACCCCGGCGGTCGAGCGCGCCTGCGAGACCGGCAAACCGGTGGTGGTCTTCGACCGCGGGGTGGAGACCGACTGCGCCACGACGTTCATCCACCCGATCGGCGGCTTCGCCTGGGGCATCGACTCGGCGAACTTCCTGGTGGACAACCTCCAGGAGGGCGACAAGGTCGTGGCGCTGCGCATCCTGCCGGGTGTCGACGTGCTGGAGCAGCGCTGGGCGGCCGCCGAGAAGATCTTCGAGGAGAACGGGATCGAGGCCACGGACTACTTCACCGGGGCCGACCCCACCGAGATCAAGAAGATCATCTCCGACGAGCTCGCCACCGGCGAGGTGCAGGGCGTGTGGATGGACGCCGGTGACGGCGCCGTCGCCGCCATCGAGGCCTTCGAGGACGCCGGCGCGGACTACCCCGTGATGACCGGCGAGGACGAGATGAGCTTCCTGCGCAAGTGGGAGGACACCGGCCTGACCGGCATCGCCCCGGTGTACTCGAACTTCCAGTGGCGCACCCCGCTGCTGGCCCTCGAGCAGATCTTCGCCGGCGAGGAGGTGCCCGCCGAGTGGGTCCTGCCGCAGGAGCCCATCACCGAGGACCAGCGGGCCGGCTTCCTGGCCGACAACGAGGGGATGCCGGACGGCCACTACGCCAAGTTCGGCGGCGAGGACCTGCCGGGCTACCCCGAGGTGTGGCGGGACCGGGTCATCCCCTGAGCCGCGCGACGGCCGCCCCGTCCGCCGCCGGAGGCCCCCGGGCCCTCCGGCGGCGGGCGCGGCGCCCACCCACCACACCGCACTGGAAGGAGAGCCGCCCATGCACCGCCCGATCGGCGTCAACACCTGGGTGTGGGAGTCCCCGCTCACCGACGCGAACCTGCCCCCGCTCCTGGCGAAGATCGCGGACCTGGGCTTCGAGGCCGTCGAGCTTCCCCTGGAGCACGAGGGCGACTTCACCGCCGGGACGGTGCGGGAGGCGCTCGCCGGGCTGCGGCCGTGGATCGTGGGCGCCATGGCCCCCGGGCGGGAGCTGGTGCTGGCCGACGACGACGTGGTGCTGCGGACCCAGCGCTACCTCAGCGCCTGCATCCAGCTGGCCCACGACGTCGGCGCCCCCGCGGTGTGCGGCCCGTTCTACTCCCACACGGGACGGCTGTGGCGGATGGACGCCGCGGAACGGGAGCAGGCCTACGCGCAGCTGCGCCGCAACCTGGCCCCGCTCGCCGCGGAGGCCGAGGCCGCCGGCGTGGTCCTGGGCATCGAACCGCTCAACCGGTACGAGACCTCGCTGCTCAACACCACCGCACAGGCCCTCGAGGCCCTCGGCCCGCTGCTCGGGCACGGCGTGGGCCTGGCCCTGGACACCTACCACCTGCACCTCGAGGAACGCTCCTCCGCCCAGGCCGTCCGCGCGGCCGGGGAGCACCTGGTGCACCTGCAGGTCTGCGGCAACGACCGCGGAGCCCCCGGCGAGGACCAGACCGACTGGACGGGCATCTTCGACGCCCTGGACGCCGTCGGCTACACCGGCGCCCTGAACATCGAGAGCTTCACCGCGCACAACGCCAGCATCGCCACCGCCGCCGCGGTCTGGCGGGCGCTGGCCCCGACCCAGGACCAGCTCGCGGAGCAGGGCCTGGCGTTCCTGCGCGCCGCCCGTGACCGGACCCGAGGAGGACACCCATGACCAGCCCCGCACCCGAGCCGGCCGCCCGCACCGACCGGGGTCCCGCACCGGCCGTCCTGGGCGTGGCCGTGCTCGGCTACTCCTTCATGGGCAAGGCCCACTCCAACGCGTGGCGCAACGTCAACGCCTTCTATCCCGTGCCGCGCGTCGCGCAGCGGGTGCTGGTCGGCCGGGACGCCGGGCACGTGGCCGCGGCCGCGCGGCGGTACGGGTGGGAGGACAGCGGCACGGACTGGCGGTCGGTGCTGGAGCGGCCCGACGTCGACGTCGTCGACATCTGCACCCCCGGCCACCTGCACGCCGACATGGCCGTGGCCGCCCTCGACGCCGGCAAGCACGTGCTCGTGGAGAAGCCGCTGGCCAACACGGTGGCCGAGGCCGAGCGCATGGCGGCCGCCGCGGCCGCCGCCCGGGCCCGCGGGGTGCACGCCATGGTGGGCTTCAACTACCGCCGGGTCCCGGCACTGGCACTGGCGCGCACGATGATCGCAGACGGGCGGGTGGGCGAGGTCCGGCAGGTGCGGGCCAGCTACCTGCAGGACTGGCTCGCCGACGAGCGCGCGCCCATGACCTGGCGTCTCCGGCGGGAGACCGCGGGGTCCGGGGCCCTCGGGGACCTCGCCTCGCACGCCGTCGACCAGGTGCGCTTCCTCCTGGGCTCCCCGGTCACGTCCGTCTCCGGGACGACCGACACGTTCGTGGCGACCCGCGAGGGCCCGGACGGGACCGAGCCCGTCACGGTCGACGACGCCGCCTGGGCCACCCTGCGCACCGCCTCCGGGGCGGTGGTCAGCCTGGAGGTCTCCCGCTGCGCCACCGGCCGCAAGAACGCCCTCCAGATCGAGGTCTACGGCTCGCGCGGGGGCCTGCGCTTCGACCTGGAACGGCTCAACGAGCTGCAGTTCTTCGACACCACCGTCCCGGGAGACGTCCAGGGCTACGGCCGGATCCTCGTCACCGAGGACTCCCACCCCTACATCGGGGCGTGGTGGCCGCCCGGGCACACCCTCGGCTGGGACCACACGTTCACCAGCCAGGCCGCCGACTTCCTGCACGCCATCGACACGGGGGTCCCGGCCGCGCCCGACTTCGACGACGGTCTGGCCGTGCAGCGGGTGCTCCACGCCGTGACGGACAGCGCGGCCCGGGACGGCGCCACCGTCCGGCTCTGACCCCCGACCCACCACCACCAACCCACCACCGCCGCCCGATCCACCGGAGACCGCCTCTCCACGACACCGAGGACTGCCATGGGACACCGCTACACCCTGTTCACCGGCCAGTGGGCCGACCTCCCGCTCGAGCAGGTCGCCGAGCTCGCCGCCGGCTGGGGCTACGACGGCCTGGAGATCGCCGTGTCCGGGGAGCACCTCGACGCCTGGCGGTGGGACGACGACGCGTACGTCCAGGACCGGCTGGCGATCCTGGAACGCCACGGGCTGGGAGTCTGGGCCATCTCCAACCACCTCAAGGGCCAGGCCGTCTGCGACGACCCCATCGACTTCCGGCACCGGGCCATCGTGGGACCCCGGGTCTGGGGCGACGGCGACCCCGAGGGGGTGCGCGCCCGCGCGGCCGAGGAGATGCAGCTGACGGCGCGGCTGGCGCGCCGGCTCGGCGTGGACACGGTGGTCGGCTTCACCGGGTCCTCCGTCTGGCAGTACGTCGCGATGTTCCCCCCGGTCTCCCGGGACGTGATCGACGCCGGCTACCAGGACTTCGCGGACCGGTGGAACCCCATCCTCGACGTCTTCGACGAGTGCGGCGTGCGCTTCGCCCACGAGGTGCACCCGTCCGAGATCGCCTACGACTACTGGTCCACCCACCGGGCGCTGGAGGCCGTCGGGCACCGTGAGGCCTTCGGGCTGAACTGGGACCCCAGCCACTTCCTGTGGCAGCAGATCGACCCGGTCGCCTTCATCTCCGACTTCGCCGAGCGCATCTACCACGTGGACTGCAAGGACACGAAGATGCGGATGGGCGGCGGGCGCAACGGCATCCTGTCCTCGCACCTGCCCTGGGGAGACCCCCGCCGGGGCTGGGACTTCGTCTCCACGGGGCGCGGCGACGTGCCCTGGGAGGACAGCTTCCGGGCCCTCACCGCGATCGGCTACGACGGGCCCATCTCCGTGGAGTGGGAGGACGCCGGGATGGACCGCCTCCAGGGCGCGCCCGAGGCGCTCGCCTTCCTGAAGCGATTTGACTTCGGTCCCGCCGGCGCCTCCTTCGACGCCGCCTTCCAGCAGTAGACGGCGCCCGGCCACCGCGCCCCACCGCGTCCGGTGCCGGCCGATCGGCGCCGTGAGCGGCACCGGCCGTCGTCAGAGCGCCGGGGGCGGCGCCCGGACGACGTGGAGCCGGGGGTCCGGGCGCCTGCGGACGGACCGACCGCCCGCCCGGCGGGCCTAACCCCGCCGGGCGGGCTTGTCGAAGCGCCAGCCCTCGGCCTGGAGCCGGGGGATCACCTGGTCCACGGCCTCGACGGTCTGGCTGCGGTCGCCGCCGCCGTCGTGCAGCAGGACCACGGCCCCGGGCGTGACGCCCTCCTCGATGCGGCGCACCAGCTCGGCCGTGCCCGGAGGCGCCCAGTCGCCGATCGTGAGCCGCCAGCCCAGCGGCTGCATCCCCAGCTCGGCCGCGACTTCGGGCGTCCGTCCCCAGCTGCCGTAGGGCGCCCGGAAGTAGTCGATGCGCGCTCCCGGCACGGCGGCGCGGATGGCCGCGCTGGTCTGCTCGAGGTCCTGGCGGATCGCGTCCGCGTCCCGGTCGGCCATGTCGTCGTGGTGCATGGTGTGGTTGCACAGCCGGTGCCCGTCGGCGGCGATCTGGCGGACCACCTCGGGGTGCTGCTGCACGTGCTCGCCCCACAGGCAGAAGGTCGCCTTGACGTGGTGCTTCTTCAGCACGGCGAGCAGCGCCGGCGTGCTGACGGGGTCCGGTCCGTCGTCGAACGTGAGGCTGAGGTACCGGCCGTCGTGGACCGTCGAGTCCACGACGGCGGGGGTCGCCTGGTCGGCCCGAGCGGGCAGGGCGGTGACCATGCCGGCGGAGACCGCGGTGGCCAGGGCCGCGGCCCCGGCCACGAGGCGGCGTGCGGCGGGGGCGAACCGGGGGGACAGTGCGGACGGTGGAGTCATGGGGGAATCCTTTCAGGGGCGTCACGGCGGGTGGAGGCGTCACGGCCGGCGAGGGGCGCGGCCCGGCCCGGAATCGGTGCCCGGGAGCGGCTGAGGCGGCGGAGGGGTGGGAGAGGGGTGGGGGAGAAGCGGATCGGACGCCCTAAAAGTAAAGAGTATTAACTAATCCGTCAAGGAATCGTCGGTCATGCGTCGTCCGTGGCGAGTGTCCGCGCAGGCATCCGGCGCGGGCGCCCGGCACGCCGGCTGCCCGGTGTCCGTCGAAGGGCGGCGTGGACAGGAGCCGCCGCGGGGCGCACGATGAAGCCCTATCCTCGGGAGGAACCATGGGCGAGCTCGGACGCCGGGCGACCAGGGCGGCCGATGCCGCCGACGATGCCACGGATTCGCGCGGGTTCGTCCTCGCGGCCCGGGCCGGCTTCGTGGCCGCGGGCCTGCTGCACGCGATGATCGGGGTGATCGCCCTCCGGGTGGCCCGTGGCGGGTCCGGGTCGGCGGACCAGTCGGGGGCCGTGGCCGCGCTCGCCGGCACCCCGGGCGGCACCGTGCTGCTGTGGGCGTGCTTCCTGGGCTGCGCGGCCCTGGCGGTGTTCCTGCTCAGCGAGGCCGTCTTCGGCGCGACGCAGCGCTCGGACCGGGAGAAGCTCAAGCACCGGCTCAAGAGCGGGGGCCAGGCCGTGGTCTACGGTGCGATCGGCGCGGTCTTCGGCACCTACGCCCTGGGCGGGTCGAGCGACAGCAGCCGGTCCACGCAGTCGATCAGCGCCCGGCTGATGGCCCATCCCGCCGGCACCGTGCTGCTCGTGGCCGTGGGGCTGGGGCTGGTCGTCGCCGGCGGCTACTTCGTCTACCGCGGCGTGACCCGCACGTTCACGCAGACGCTCAAGGGTCTGCCCCCGGGCGGGACCGGCTCGGCGGTGGTCGCGCTCGGGGTGGCCGGCTACGTGGCGAAGGGGGTGGCCCTGGCGGTGCTGGGCGCGCTCTTCGTGGTGGCCACCCTGCAGCACGACCCCGAGGAGGCGACCGGCCTGGACGGCGCCCTCAAGTCCCTGCAGGGGCAGCCGTTCGGCACGTGGCTCCTCGGGGCCGTGGCGGTGGGGCTGATCTGCTACGGGCTGTACCTGGTGGTCCGCGCGAAGTACCAGCGCATGTGAGCCCGTCCCGGACCCGACCGGGTCCGGGCGCCGCCCGTCAGGAGTCGGGGGAGGCGGGGCCGCGGCGCCGGACGGTGAGGTGGAGCCGGTGCGCCGTGATGACCAGGGCCAGCCACGCCGCTCCGAGGGTCTGGGCCACGAGCACGTCGGTGAACCAGTGGTGGCCCAGGTACACCCGGCTCAGCGCCATGCTGACCGCGAAGGCCGCGGCGGCGGCGACCGTGAGGACGCGGGCCACGCGGGTGCGCTGCCGCAGGACCAGCAGGTAGGCCACGGTGCCCGCGATCACGAACGAGTTCAGGGAGTGGCCGCTGGGGAAGGACGCCGAGTACTCGTAGGGCGGGACCGCGTCGGCCAGGTCCGGACGGGCCCGGCCGATCAGGGGCTTGCCGGCCACGGTCATCAGCAGCGAACCGGCCGCGGCCACCGTCACCAGCAGCACCGGGGTCCAGGACCGCCGGCTGAGGGCGAGCCAGACCATGGCCACCGCCGCCAGGATCGGCATGCCGATCACCCCGCCCACGTGGGTGTAGGCGGTCACGAAGGTGTCCAGCCACGGCGAGCGGACCGTCATCGCGGCCTGCAGCAGGGGCCGGTCCAGCGCCGCGGCGTCGTCCTGGTCCATGACGGCCTCGTAGACCTCCGCGGAGGCGACCGTCATGGTCACCGCGACGCCCAGTCCGATCACCAGCGGCACGAGCACCGCCGCGTGCGGTCCGAGCCACCGGGCCAGCCGTCGGACGCACCGGACGAGGAAGCGCCCCAGGCGGGTCCGCCAGGTGGTGAGGTCCTGTTCGCCCAGGAACCGGTCCTGGTGGCTGCCGGTCCGCCGCAGGTTGTCGGTCACGCTGTCCCCCTGTCCGCGCGCCCGGTCCGCCCGCGCGGCGGAGTCGTCCTGGGGCACGTGAGGGAGAGCCTACGGCGTCCCGGGTGCCGGCTGATCGCCTCCGGAGGAACCCGCTCTCCGTGTCCGGGGCGGAGCGTAGCCTGGATCCATGAGCCTGGCGCAGAAGATCAACCGTGTGGTCGCACCCTTCGAGGTCATCTCCGACTACGTCCCCGCGGGCGACCAGCCCCGGGCCATCGAGGAGCTGGCCACGCGCATCGAGGCGGGGGAGAAGGACGTGGTCCTGCTCGGCGCCACGGGCACCGGCAAGTCGGCGACCGCCGCGTGGCTGATCGAGCGGGTCCAGCGGCCCACCCTCGTGATGGTGCAGAACAAGACGCTCGCCGCGCAGCTGGCCAACGAGCTGCGTGAGCTGCTGCCGAACAACGCGGTCGAGTACTTCGTCTCCTACTACGACTACTACCAGCCCGAGGCCTACGTCCCGCAGACGGACACCTTCATCGAGAAGGACTCCTCGATCAACGAGGAGGTCGAGCGGCTGCGGCACTCCGCGACCAACGCCCTGCTGACCCGCCGCGACGTCGTGGTCGTCGCCACCGTGTCCTGCATCTACGGCCTGGGCACCCCGGAGGAGTACGTCGCCCAGATGGTCACCATGCGCCAGGGCGAGGAGATGGACCGGGACGAGCTGCTGCGCCGGTTCGTGAACATGCAGTACGCGCGCAACGACGTCGACTTCCACCGCGGCACCTTCCGCGTCCGCGGGGACACGGTGGAGATCATCCCGATGTACGAGGAGCACGCCATCCGCGTGGAGTTCTTCGGCGACGAGATCGAGTCCATCTACACCCTCCACCCGCTGACCGGGGAGATCATCCGGGAGGAGACCGAGATGTACGTCTTCCCGGCCTCCCACTACGTGGCCGGCGCGGACCGGATGGCCCGGGCCGTGAAGTCCGTCGAGGACGAGCTCGCCGCCCGGCTGCAGGAGCTCGAGTCGCAGAACAAGCTCGTCGAGGCCCAGCGGCTGCGCATGCGCACCACGTACGACCTCGAGATGATGGAGCAGATGGGCTACTGCAACGGCATCGAGAACTACTCGCTGCACATCGACGGCCGCCCGCGCGGCTCGGCGCCGCACTGCCTGATCGACTACTTCCCGGACGACTTCCTGCTGGTGGTCGACGAGTCCCACGTGACGATCCCCCAGATCGGCGGCATGTACGAGGGCGACATGTCCCGCAAGCGCACCCTCGTGGAGCACGGCTTCCGGCTGCCCTCCGCGATGGACAACCGGCCGCTGAAGTGGGACGAGTTCCTGGAGCGGATCGGCCAGACCGTCTACCTCTCCGCCACCCCGGGCAAGTACGAGCTGTCCCAGGCGGACGGCTACGTGGAGCAGATCATCCGGCCCACCGGGCTCGTGGACCCCGAGGTCATCGTCAAGCCCACCAAGGGCCAGATCGACGACCTGCTCGACGAGATCAACGTGCGGGTGGAGCGCGACGAGCGGGTGCTCGTCACCACCCTGACCAAGCGGATGGCCGAGGACCTCACCGAGTACCTCATGGAGCACGGGGTGCGGGTGCAGTACCTGCACTCCGACGTCGACACCCTCCGGCGCGTGGAGCTGCTGCGCGAGCTGCGGATGGGCACGTTCGACGTCCTGGTGGGCATCAACCTGCTCCGCGAGGGCCTGGACCTGCCCGAGGTCTCCCTCGTGGCGATCCTCGACGCGGACAAGGAGGGGTTCCTGCGCTCCACGACCTCCCTGATCCAGACGATCGGCCGCGCCGCCCGCAACGTCTCCGGCCAGGTGCACATGTACGCCGACCGGATCACCGACTCGATGGCCACGGCCATCGAGGAGACCAACCGGCGCCGGGAGATCCAGGTCGCCTACAACACCGAGCACGGGATCGACCCGCAGCCGCTGCGCAAGAAGATCGCCGACATCACCGACCAGCTCCAGCGCGAGGAGGAGGACACCAAGGAGCTGCTGGCCCGGCGGGCGGCCGCCGGGAAGAAGACCGCCCCGACCGCGGGCCGGGGCGGTCGGGACGCGGTGGCGGCCGCGGAGCAGAAGCTGCGCCGGGACGGGGTCGCCGCCGCCCCGGCGGAGGACCTGGTGGACCTCATCGCGCAGATGACCGAGCAGATGCAGGCCGCCGCCGCCGAGCTGCAGTTCGAGCTCGCCGGGCGGATCCGCGACGAGCTCGCGGACCTGAAGAAGGAGCTGCGGCAGATGCAGCAGGCCGGGCACGCCTGAGCCCGTCCCGCCGGGACCGCGACCCGCGGTGACACCGGTTCCCGGCGTTCTCCCAGGTTGGGGTAGAGTGCTCCCCGCGTAGGGGAGTATCCCTCAGCGCTGCGATCGTCAGCACGCCGGGCAACGGAGCCGGGCCGGTCGCAGCGGCCGCACCTCGGCATCCGGGCCCGGAGCCCGCCAGGAGCGGTGGAGAGACTTGCGGCTCATCGTGATGCCCCGGTCCGCCCCGCTCCACGGACGACGCCGGCCCGCGGGCTCACCCATCTCCAAGCGAAAGAACTCGCGTGCACACACAGCTACCCGCGTGGTTCGAGATCGGCTCCTTCGTCGTTCTCGGCTGCATCCTTCTTTTCGACCTGATCATGGTCGCCAAGCGCCCGCACGAACCCTCCATGAAGGAGGCCGGCACCTGGGTGGGCGTCTACGTGGCCCTCGCCCTGGTGTTCGCGGGCCTGATGTTCGTCTTCGCCGGCGCCGAGCAGGGCACCCAGTTCGTGGCGGGCTGGATCACCGAGTACAGCCTCAGCATCGACAACCTGTTCGTGTTCATCGTGATCATGGCCCGCTTCTCCGTGCCCCGGAAGTACCAGCAGGAGGTGCTGATGGTGGGCATCATCATCGCGCTGGTCCTGCGCGGGGTGTTCATCCTGCTGGGCGCCACGATCATCGCGAACTTCTCCTGGGTCTTCTACCTGTTCGGCGTCTTCCTGCTCTGGACCGCCTACCAGCAGGCCAAGGACGACGGCGAGGACGAGGCCGAGGAGAACGGGCTCATCCGCCGCCTGCGCACCGTGGTGCCCATGACGGAGCACTACGACGGGAACAAGCTGCGCACCACGGTGGCCGGCAAGCGCGTGTTCACCCCGATGCTCGTGGTGTTCGTGACCATCGGCGTGACCGACCTGATGTTCGCCTTCGACTCCATCCCGGCGATCTTCGGGCTCACCCAGAGCCCGTTCATCGTCTTCACCGCCAACATCTTCGCGCTCATGGGCCTGCGCCAGCTCTACTTCCTGCTCGGCGGGCTCATGGAGCGGCTCATCTACCTCAAGCACGGCCTGTCGCTGATCCTGGCGTTCATCGGGGTCAAGCTCATCCTGCACGCCATGCACGAGAACGAGGTGCCGTTCATCAACGGCGGCGAGCACATCGCCTGGGCCCCGGAGATCCCCACGTTCGTGTCCCTGGGCGTGATCGTGGCCATCATCGCGGTCGCCACGGTCGCGTCGATGCTCAGCCCCAAGGGCCGCTCCGCCCACGCGGCGGCGGAGCTGCACCGGGCCATCGAGACGTATCGCAGCCCGGGCGAGGACACGAGCACCGGTCAGATGCGGGCGGTGCAGGCGGACCTCGTGCTGAAGTACCACGCCGCCGTGGCGGCCGCCGAGCGGTCCTCCGTGGAGCTGCCGGACCTCGCCGAGCGCACCGGCAAGTCGGTCGAGCAGCACCGGACCGAGAGCGGCACGGCGTCGTCGGACCCCCGCCGGGCGGACGGGCGCTGAGCCCGCCGGCTCCGGGGTGTCCGGTCCAGCGGGACCGGTGAGACGTGCGCAGGGCCCGTACCGCCGACCGGCGGCACGGGCCCTGCGCATGGTTCCGCCCGGACGGCTGTATAGACTGAGCCCAGCCTAGGGGAGTATCCCTCAGCGCTGTGGACGTCAGCACGTCGGGTCCCCGGACCCGGCCGGACGCAGCGGCCGGTCCCAGCGCGGCGCACCCGAACGGTGCGGCGCGCTCGGCGGAGAGACTTACGGCTGTCCCGTACCCGACCCCCGAAAGCAGAATCATGGAAGTCTCACTCACCGTCTGGATCGTCACGATCGCGGCCATCCTCGGCCTGCTCCTCTTCGACTACGTGTTCCACGTGCGCAAGGCGCACGAGCCCCAGCTGAAGGAGGCCGCGATCTGGTCGGCGATCTACGTGGGCCTCGCCCTCCTGTTCGGCCTGTTCGTCCTGATCGAGTGGGGTGGTCGCTACGCCGGGGAGTACTACGCCGGGTACATCACGGAGAAGGCGCTGTCCGTGGACAACCTCTTCGTGTTCCTCATCATCATGGCGTCCTTCAAGGTGCCGCGGGAGGACCAGCAGAAGGTGCTGCTCTTCGGCATCACCTTCGCGCTGATCGCCCGCACCGCCCTGATCTTCGTGGGCGCCGGGCTGATCAACCAGTTCGCCTGGGTGTTCTACCTCTTCGGCCTGATCCTGCTGCTCACCGCCGGGTCGCTGATCAAGGGCGAGCTCTCGGACTCCCAGCACGACGAGGCCGACAACTTCGTGGTCCGCCTGGCCAAGCGCTTCATCCACACCACGGACCACTACGACGGCGACAAGCTCTTCACCATCCAGAACGGCAAGCGGGCGATGACCCCGATGCTGCTGGTGATGGTCGCGATCGGCGGCACGGACGTCCTCTTCGCCCTGGACTCGATCCCGGCGATCTTCGGCCTGACCCAGCAGACCTACCTGGTGTTCACCGCCGTGGCGTTCTCGCTGATGGGCCTGCGCCAGCTGTACTTCCTCATCGACGGGCTGCTGGACCGGCTCATCTACCTCTCCTGGGGCCTGGCCATCATCCTGGGCTTCATCGGCGTGAAGCTCATCCTGCACGCCCTGCACGAGAACAACCTGCCGTTCATCAACAACGGCGAGCACGTGGAGGTCGTCGAGGTGAGCATCGCCCTGTCCCTCACCGTGATCGTGGGCGTGCTGGTCGTCACGGTCCTCGCCTCGCTGTTCAGCCCCAAGGGCCGGGCGCTGCGGGTGCTCAACGGTCTCCAGACCGTCGCCGAGCAGTACGTCACCCTGCCCCAGGACGCCTCCCCGGAGGAGCGCCAGAAGCTCGCGGACAAGGCCGCCAAGTATCAGCGGCAGATGCCGAAGATCTCCGACAAGCACCGCGAGGAGCTGCTCGAGTCCGAGAAGCACTTCCACGAGCTGCTGGACCGCGCCCGCGGCAAGCACCGGGAGTTCGAGCGCACCGGGGTGGGCCCCGAGCCCGACGTGGTCCCGGCCCCGGAGGCCGAGGCGATCCACGGCGAGCACGTCGAGACGCAGGACGCCGCCGGCACCACCACGCCGGACGCCCCGCGGGGCGGGAGCACCGGCCGCTCCTCCTGACCCGGCGCCCGACCACGGAGGCCCTCGTCCGCTCGCGCGGACGGGGGCCTCCTCCGGTCCGGGGACCGGTGCGGGCGGTCAGCGCCCCGTCTCGGTGACCGGCCCCACGTTGTCCACGAGCACGGCGGGGAAGCCGTCCTCGTCGGAGGCGCGCAGGTCGATGCGGGCGTTGATCCCCCAGTCGTGGTGGCCGTCGGGGTCGTCGAAGACCTGCACCACGGTCCAGTACCCGTCCAGGCCCTCGGGCCGCTCGTCGATGCGCACCAGGCCGGGGCCCCGGGACTGGGGGTCCGTGTAGATGTCCTCGTGCTCGTCGAAGTAGGCGTCCATGGCGTCCGCCCACCGGTCCCGGTCCCAGCCGTGCGCGCCGTCCAGGGCCCCGAGCACCTTGTCCTTCTCGTCGGCGAACAGCTCCACCCGCTGGAACAGCGCGTTGCGGACCATGACCCGGAACGCCCGCGGGTTGGCCGTGATCACCGGGGGCTGCTCGTCGATGAGCTCCTCCAGGGAGTCCGCGGAGGTGCCCATGGGGGACTCCTCGCCGGCGGCGAGCTTCTCCCACTCGTCCAGCAGCGAGTTGTCGGTCTGCCGGATGAGCTCGCCCAGCCACTCGACCAGGTCCTCGAGGTCCTCGCGCAGCAGGTCCAGCGGCACCGTCTGGCGCAGGGCCTTGTAGGCGTCCGAGAGATAGCGCAGCAGGATCCCCTCGGAGCGGGCCAGGCCGTAGAACTGCACGTAGTCGCCGAAGGTCATCGCCCGCTCGTACATGTCCCGGACCACCGACTTCGGGGTCAGCTCGAACTGGGCCACCCACGGGGCCCCGGTGCGGTAGGTCTCGAAGGCCTGCGTCAGCAGCTCCTCGAGGGGCTTGGCGTAGCTGACCTCCTCGAGCTCC
Organism: Kocuria sp. SM24M-10; assembly: GCF_001027955.1. Classification (NCBI taxonomy): domain Bacteria; kingdom Bacillati; phylum Actinomycetota; class Actinomycetes; order Micrococcales; family Micrococcaceae; genus Kocuria; species Kocuria sp. SM24M-10. The sequence goes on from NZ_LDNX01000118.1 coordinate 43,255, forward strand.
TTCATCCGCTCCTCGTAGTCCAGCCCCTCCGCCTTCATCGCGGCCACGGCCTCCCCGCGGGCCTTCTTCTCCTGCATGTTGAGCACCTGGCGCGGCTTCTCGAGGGTGGCCTCGATGACGGAGACGACGTCGAGCGCGTAGCCGGGGGCCTCGCGGTCGAGCAGCGTCAAAGCGGCCAGGGCGAAGGGGGACAGCGGCTGGTTCAGGGCGAAGTTCTCCTGCAGCTCCACGGTCAGCCGCCAGGTGCGGCCCTCCTCGTCCGGGGCGTCCAGCTTCTCGACGACGCCGGCGGCCCGCAGCTCCTTGAGGATCCCGATCGCCTGCTTGAGCAGTGCGCGCTGGCGCTGCCGCGTCTCGTGGTTGTGCGTGAGCAGGTGCCAGGCGGCCAGCACCGGGTCCCCGGGCCGCTGCAGCAGGTTGAGCAGCATCGAGTGGGTCACGGTGAAGGAGGAGCTCAGGGGTTCGGGCTCCGCGGCCACGAGGGTCTCGAACGTCGGCTTCCCCCAGGAGACGAAGCCCTGCGGCGGCTTCTTCTTCACCACCTGGCGCAGCTTCTTCTGGTCGTCGCCGAACTTGGCGTGGGCCTTCTTCATGGCCTTGGTGTTCTCGATGACGTGCTCGGGCGCCTGGACCACCACGGTGCCCGCGGTGTCGTAGCCGGCCCGCCCGGCCCGCCCGGCGATCTGGTGGAACTCCCGGGCGTTGAGCCGGCGGGTGCGCTCGCCGTCGAACTTGGACAGGGCCGTGATGACCACGGTGCGGATGGGCACGTTGATGCCCACCCCGAGGGTGTCCGTGCCGCAGATGACCTTGAGCAGACCGGTCTGGGCGAGCTGCTCCACGAGCCGGCGGTACTTGGGCAGCATCCCCGCGTGGTGGACCCCGATGCCGTGGCGGACCAGCCGGTTGAGCGTCTTGCCGAAGCCGGCCGAGAAGCGGAACCCGGCGATGAGCTCCCCGATCCGCTCCTTCTCCTCCTTGGACAGCACGTTGACGGACATCAGGTTCTGGGCCTGGTCCATGGCCTGCAGCTGGGAGAAGTGCACCACGTAGACCGGGGCCTGGTTGGTGCGCAGCAGCTCCTCGAGCGCCTCGTGGATCGGGTCCTCGGACCAGTAGTGGTGCAGCGGGATCGGGCGCTCGGCGGAGGAGACCGTCGTCGTCGGCCGCCCGGTGAGCTCCGTCATGTCCTTCTCGAAGCGGGAGACGTCCCCCAGGGTGGCGCTCATGAGCAGGAACTGCGCCTGCGGCAGCTCCAGCAGCGGCACCTGCCACGCCCAGCCGCGCTGCGGGTCGGAGTAGAAGTGGAACTCGTCCATCACCACGGGGCCCACGTCCGCGTCCCGGCCCTCGCGCAGGGCCACGTTGGCGAGGATCTCCGCGGTGCAGCACACGATGGGGGCGTCCGCGTTGACGGCGGAGTCCCCGGTGACCATGCCGACGTTCTCGGCGCCGAAGATCTCCACCAGGGAGAAGAACTTCTCCGAGACCAGGGCCTTGATCGGGGCCGTGTAGTAGGAGCGCTGCCCGGTGGCGAGGCCGGCGAAGTGGGCGGCGACCGCCACGGTCGACTTCCCGGACCCGGTCGGGGTCGCGAGGATCACGTTGGACCCGCTCGCGAACTCCAGGACGGCCTCGTCCTGGGCGGGATAGAGCTCCATGTCCCGGGAGGCGATCCAGCCGAGGAACCCCTCGTACACCTCGTCCCCGGACAGCGGGTTGGAGGCGAAGTCGCCGCGGTAGTACGGACGGCCCGGGGTGCCGAGCTCGGGGGAGAGGGCTTCGAGGAGTTTCATCGCCCCCAGCTTATCCGCGCGCCCGCCGGCCACCGGGCGGACGCAGCTCCTCCGAGCGCTCCCACGTGCGCAGCATCGGCTCCTGTGGAGCCCACCACAGCACCGCGGCCCAGCCGAGCAGGGCCGCTGCGGCCCCCGCGCCGGGCCGATCGGTCAGCGCCCCGACGGCCCCCAGCACCGCGGCCGCGGTGCTCGCGGCGGCGCCGGCCACCAGCGCGGCCCAGCCCGGGCGCAGGAATCCCGCGAGGACCAGCCCCCCGAGCACGGCCCCCGCGCCGGCCGCCACGAGCAGCGCCGGCCCCCCGCCGGGCCGGAGGGCCACCGGGTCCGCCACGACCAGGACGACGAGCGCCCACCCGGCCACGGCGACCAGCACGACGCCGGCCGCGCGCACCACCTCGTCGACGGGCTCCCGCCCCGGCACCCGCAGCGCCACGGCGGCGGCGCAGCGCTCCAGCCCGAGCGCCCCCGCCAGCAGCAGCAGCACCGGTGCGCTCCGGCCGGTCGTCGCGGCGGCCGCCGCAGGGAGGAGCAGCGCGGCCGCGGCGGCGCCGCAGCACC
>NZ_LDNX01000119.1:0-36130 GCF_001027955.1 Kocuria sp. SM24M-10
GGGGGGTGAGCAGCGGGTTCAGCGGGACGACCGCGGCTCCGGCGCGCAGGATCCCGTAGTACGCGATCGGCATCTGCGGGACGTTCGGTGCGATGAGCGCCACCCGGTCCCCGGCGCGCACCCCGGTGGCGTGCAGCAGCCCCGCGGCCCGGGCCGCGAGCGCGTCGAGCTCGGCGTAGCCGAGGACGCGGTCGTCCAGCACCACGGCCGGGCGGTCCGGGTGGCGGGCGGCGGTGTCGGCGAGCAGGGACGCCAGGTCCGGCATGACGGGGTTCCTTCCGGAGCGGGCGACGTGGTGGCCATTGCACCCCACCGGACGGGGCCCGGCCCGTGTCCGCGTCCGGCCTCCCCTGTCCGTCCACCCCGTCCACCGGCACAGGGGCGGGGACCGGCGGGCGGGGCTCAGTCGGCGAGGTCCAGGAACCGGCGGGCCACGGCCTCGCCCCCGTCGGCCTCCCGGCAGACCACCATGATCGTGTCGTCGCCGGCGATGGTCCCGAGCACCGCCGGGAGCACGGAGGTGTCGATGGCGGAGGCGAAGTACTGGGCGGCCCCCGGCGGGGTGCGCAGCACCACGAGGTTGGCGCTGGCCTCGGCCGTGACGAGCAGCTCCCGGCACAGGGACGCCAGCCGCGCGTCGAGCACCTCCTGGGTGATCCCGGCGGCGGGTGAGCGGTCGGCCCCGGCCTGGGGCACCGCGTAGACGAGGGCGCCGGACCCGTCCCGGACCCGGACGGCGCCGAGCTCGACGAGGTCGCGGGAGAGCGTGGCCTGCGTGACCTGCACGCCGTCCTGGGAGAGCAGGGCCGCCAGCTCGGCCTGGGAGTGGACGGCGCCGCCGGTCACCAGGGCCACGATCCGCGCCTGACGGGCGGTCTTGGTCGCCGGGATGCTCATGCCGGCAGGCCCGGGGAGCGGGCGGCGCCGAGGTCGTAGCGCCCGGACCGGGCCATGAGCCACACGAGCAGCGCCTTCTGCGCGTGCAGCCGGTTCTCGGCCTCGTCCCAGACGACCGACTGCGGGCCGTCGATGACCTCCGCGGCGACCTCCGACCCCCGGAAGGCGGGCAGGCAGTGCAGGAACAGCGCTCCGGGATCGGCCCGGGCCATGGCGGCGGCGTCCACGCAGTAGGGCCTGAAGATCCGGGCCCGGGCCTCGGTCTCGGCCTCCTGGCCCATGGACACCCAGGTGTCGGTGCACACCACGTCCGCGCCGGCGAGCGCCTCGGCCGGGTCGGTGGTCACCCGCACCGACCCGCCGGTCCGGGCGGCCCGCTCCTCGGCGGCCCGGACGACGTCGGGGTCCGGCAGGTAGCCCTGCGGCCCGGCCACCCGCACGTGCATGCCGGCCGTGGCCCCGCCCAGCAGGTAGGAGTGGGCCATGTTGTTGGCGGCGTCCCCGAGGTAGGCGAAGGTCAGCCCGGCGGGGTCGCCCCGGTGCTCGCGGACCGTGAGCAGGTCGGCGAGGATCTGGCACGGGTGGTAGGCGTCGGAGAGCCCGTTGACCACCGGCACGTCCGAGGCGGCGGCCATCTCCTCGAGCCCGGACTGGGCGTAGGTGCGCCAGACGATCGTGGAGACCATGCGGGAGAACACGCGCGCCGTGTCGGCCACGCTCTCCTTGCCCAGCTGGGACTCCCCCGGGTTGATCATCAGGGGGTTGCCGCCGAGGTCGGCGATCCCGGCGGAGAAGGAGGCCCGGGTGCGGGTGGAGGTCTTGTCGAAGACGACGGCCACGGTCTGCGGGCCGGCGTAGGGGCGGTGGGCCCAGCGGTCGGCCTTGAGGGCGAGCGCGAGCTCGAGCACCTCGGACTGCTCCTGCTGGGTGAGGTCCGTGTCGACGAGGAAGTGGCGGGGGGTCATGGACGGTTTCATGCTTCTTTCGCTGGGACGGCGGCCGGAGGGGTGCCGGCCGGGGACGCGGCGGGGGCCGCGACGGCGGTGGTGGCGGTGGACAGGATCCCGGGCAGGGCCTCGAGGAAGGTGCGCGCCTGCTCCTCCGTGAAGATCAGGGGCGGGGCCAGGCGCAGGGTCGCGGGGCCGGTGGCGTTGACGATGAACCCGGCCTCCCGGGCGGCCTCGACCACGGCGGGCCCGAACGGGGCGGCGGCGCCCTCGGGGACGAGGAGGTCGGCGCCGATGAGCAGGCCGCGCTGGCGGACCTCGCCGACGCCGGGGACCGCGCGCAGCCCGTCGCCGAGCAGGGCGCCGACCGTGCGGGCGTGCTCGAGCAGCCCGTCCTCCTCGATGACCGTGACGGTGGCCAGTCCCGCGGCGGTGGCCGGCGGGTTGCCGCCGAAGGTGGTGCCGTGCTGGCCGGCGCCCAGCAGCGCCGAGACCTCGGGGCCCACGGTGAGCATCGCCCCGATCGGGAAGCCCCCGCCCAGCCCCTTGGCCAGGGTGAGCGCGTCCGGCAGGTCGTCCCCGGTGAGCTCGGTCGAGGAGGCGAACCACCGGCCGGTGCGGCCCACGCCGGTCTGCACCTCGTCCACGATGAGCAGCGCACCGTGCCGGCGGGTCAGCTCCCGGGCGCGCCGGAGGAAGCCCTCGGGCAGCTCGCGCACACCCGCCTCGCCCTGCACCGGCTCCACGACGAGCGCGGCGACCGTCCCGTCGAGGTGCTGCTCGAGGGCCTCGACCGTGGCGGGGATGTGCCGCACCCCGCCGGGCAGCGGCTCGAAGGGCGCCCGGTAGGCCTCCTTGGCGGTCAGGGCGAGAGCGCCCATCGTGCGCCCGTGGAAGGCCGACTCGAGGGCCAGGACCGTGCTGCGGGGCCGGCCGTCCGGGCCGGGGTGCTCCTGGCCGTGCCGCCGGGCGAGCTTGAACGCGGCCTCGTTCGCCTCGGTCCCGGAGTTCGCGAAGAACACGTGGGACCCGGTGGGCGCCCCGGCCAGGGACAGCAGCTTCCCGGCGAGGGCGATCTGCTGCGGCGAGGTGAAGAAGTTGGAGACGTGGCCCAGCGTGGCCAGCTGGCGGGAGACGATCTCCACCCAGCGGGGGTGGGCGTGGCCGAGGGCGTTCACGGCGATGCCCGCCAGCAGGTCCAGGTAGTCCCGGCCGTCGGCGTCGGTGACCACCGCGCCGTGGCCGTGGGTGAGCACGAGGGAGGGGCTGCCGAAGACGCCGAGCAGCGAGTCGGAGTACTCCCCGAGCAGGGCGGTCTGCGCGGAGTAGCAGGAGGTGGCGTGCTGGGTGGCGGTCATGACGAGGCTCCGTGGTCGGGGACGAGCTGGGTTCCGATGCCGGTGTCGGTGAAGATCTCGAGCAGGCACGTGTGCGGGCTGCGCCCGTCCACGATGGACGCCCGGCGCGCCCCGCCCTCCACGGCCCGCAGGGCCGCCTCCATCTTGGGGATCATCCCCGCCTGGAGGCCCGGGAGCATGGCCCGCAGCTCCGAGACGGACAGCGAGGCGATGAGGGAGTCCCGGTCGGGCCAGTTCGCGTAGAGGCCCTCGACGTCGGTGAGCGCCACGAACTTCTCCGCGCGCAGGGCCACGGCGACCGCGGCCGCCGCGGTGTCGGCGTTGACGTTGAGGATCTCCCCGGTCGGCCGGCCGGCGTCGTCGACCTCGGGGGCCACGGAGGAGATCACCGGGATCCGCCCGGCGTCGAGGAGCTGGGTGATGGGCTCGGCGTTGACGCCGACCACCTCGCCCACGTGGCCCAGGTCCACCTCGGCGCCGTCCACCACGGTGCCCCGGCGCACCGCGCGGAAGAGCTCGGCGTCCTCCCCGGACAGCCCGACGGCGTAGGGGCCGGTGGCGTTGAGCAGGGAGACGAGCTCGCGCTGGACCTGGCCCGTGAGCACCATCCGGATCGCGTCCACGGCCTCGCGGGACGTCACCCGCAGTCCGCCGCGGAACTCGGAGGCGATGCCCAGCCGCTCCAGCATCCGGTTGATCTGCGGGCCGCCGCCGTGCACGACCACCGGCCGGACGCCGACGTGGCGCAGGAAGACCATGTCCTGGGCGAAGGCCTCGCGCAGCGGCTCGGAGACCATGGCGTTGCCCCCGTACTTGAAGACCATCACGGCGCCGGCGTAGCGCTGGATCCAGGGCAGGGCCTCCATCAGGGTGCTCGCCTTCAGCTGGGCGGTCTCGTAGCGGGTCGGGTCACTCGGGTGGGGCATGGTTCTCCTGCGCCGTGGGCGGTGGGACGGTGGGCGGTGGGGCGGTCAGCTGGAGTAGGCGCTGTTCTCCTCGACGTAGTCGTGGGTGAGGTCGTTGGTCCACACGGTCGCGTCCGCGTCCCCGGCCTTGAGGTCGATCAGCACGCTGACCCGCCGGTCGGCGGCGAGGTCCACGCCCTCCCGGGGGTCCCCGATCGCCCCGTTGCGGCACACGGTCACCCCGTTGATGGTGACGTCGAGCTTGTCGGGGTCGAACGCGGCGTCGGTGGTGCCCACCGCGGACAGCACGCGCCCCCAGTTGGGGTCGTTGCCGAAGATCGCCGCCTTGAACAGGTTGGAGCGGGCCACCGAGCGGCTCACGTCCTCAGCCTGCTTCTCGGTCGCCGCGTTGACCGTGGTGATCGCGATGTCGTGGGAGGCGCCCTCGGCGTCCGTGATGAGCTGCTGCGCCAGCGAGTGGCACACGGCCGTCACCGCCTGGCTGAACTCGAACTCGTCCGGGGTGACCCCGGAGGCGCCCGAGCCGAGGAGCACCACGGTGTCGTTGGTGGACATGCAGCCGTCGGAGTCCGTGCGGTTGAAGGTGACCTTCACGGCGTCCTCGAGGGCCCACTGCAGGGCGTCCGAGGAGAGCTCGGCGTCGGTGGTGAGGACCACGAGCATCGTGGCCAGCCCGGGGGCGAGCATGCCCGCGCCCTTGGCCATTCCGCCGACCGTCCACCCGTCGCGGACGTAGGCCGCCTGCTTGGACACGGAGTCGGTGGTCATGATGGCCCGGGCGGCGGCGGACCCGGACCCGTCGTCGCCGCCCAGGGCCTCGACGACCGTGGGCAGGCCGCGCTCCATCACGTCCATGGGCAGCTGGACGCCGATGAGCCCGGTCGAGCACACCACCACGTCGCCGGCCCCGACGCCGAGCGCCTCGCCCACGAGCTCGGCGGTGCGGTGGGCGGCCTGGAAGCCCTGCGGCCCGGTGCAGGCGTTGGCCCCGCCGGAGTTGAGGACCACCGCGGCGGCCCGTCCGTCGGCGGTCGCGGCCTTGGACCACTGCACGGGGGCGGCCGTGATCCGGTTGGTCGTGTAGACCGCCCCGACGTGGTGCTGCGGTCCGTCGTTGACGACGAGGGCGAGGTCGGGGCCGCCGGAACCCTTGAACCCGGCGACGGTGCCGGCGGCGCGGAAGCCCTGGGCCGCGGTCACTCCGCGGCCGGTGTCCACCTGGAGGGTGCCGGCGGGCTGCTGGGAGGGATACGTTCTCACGGTGCGACTCCTTGGAGGTTCAGGCCGGTGTCCTCCGGCAGACCGAGGGCGAGGTTCATGGACTGGACGGCACCGCCGGCGGTGCCCTTGACGAGGTTGTCGATGACGCAGGTGACGACCACCCGGCCCGCGCGGGGGTCCAGGGCCAGCTGGAGCTGGGCGTGGTTGGAGCCGGCCACCGACTTCGTGGCCGGCCACGAGCCCTCGGGCAGGACGGTCACGAACTGCTCCGCCACGTAGGCGCCCTCCCAGGCCTCCCGCAGCTGGGCCGCCGTGACCCCCTCGGCGACGCGGGCGGTCGCGGTCGTGAGGATGCCCCGCGGCATGGGCGCCAGGGTCGGGGTGAAGGAGATCCGCACCCGTTCGCCCGCGGCCCGGGACAGGCTCTGTTCGATCTCGGGGGTGTGCCGGTGCGCCCCGCCCACCCCGTAGGGGGTCATGGAGCCCATCACCTCGGAGCCGAGCAGGTGCGGCTTGACGGCCCTGCCCGCGCCGGAGGTGCCCGAGGCGGCGACGATCACGACGTCCTCGGGCTCCAGGAGCCCGGCCGCGAAGCCCGGCCCCAGGGCCAGCAGGGCACTGGTCGGGTAGCAGCCCGGCACCGCGATGCGCGTGGCCCCGCGCAGCTGGTCGCGCTGGCGGGTGCCCTCCCTGTCGACGATCAGCTCGGGCAGCCCGTAGGGCCAGGTCCCCGCGTGGGCCGAGCCGTAGAACTGGTCCCAGTCCTCGGCGGACTCCAGCCGGTGATCGGCCCCGGCGTCGATCACCACGGTCTCCGGCGGCAGCTGCGCGGCGATCGCGGCCGAGGCACCGTGCGGCAGGGCGAGGAAGACGACGTCGTGGTCGGCGAGGTTCTCGACCGTGGTGTCGACGAGCACGCGGTCGGTCAGGGAGTGCAGGTGCGGCTGCAGCTCCCCCAGCCGCTGACCGGCGTTGGAATGGGCCCCCACGGCCCCGATCTCGATCCCCGGGTGGCCGGCGAGGATCCTGAGGACCTCTCCCCCGGCGTACCCGGATGCTCCCGACACTGCTGCGCTGAACGTCATACGGCCCACTCTAGCTCAATTTTATGCATGCTCTTCAATAATTATGCACCGTGACGGGGAGAGCACCGCCGGCCTCCGGCGCGGCGCCGTCCATCCTGGTTCCGGAACGGCGTGGCCCCGAAGTGTGCGCCTCCCGGGCGCAAGCTCTGATCATGACGACTCCTGCCGTGCTCCATCTGTGCTCACGCTACCCCTGCGGGACCGGCGGGGGCAGTGCCGTCGGGGACTGCGTGCCTACGATGAGGGCGTTCCGTCCGCGAAGTCCAGGAGGTACCCGTCATGATCCGTTCCGTCATGGTCGAGCAGTCCGGAGGTCCCGGGGTCCTGTCCCTCGGCGAGCGCCCGGACCTCGAACCGGGCCCGCAGCAGCTGCTCGTCGAGACCCGCGCCGCGGGGGTGAACTTCATCGAGGTCTACCAGCGGGAGGGCGTCTACCCCGTGGAGCACCCCTTCACGCCGGGCTCCGAGGGCATGGGCGTGGTCACGGGCGTCGGCTCCGCGGTGGAGCACTTTGCCCTGGGCGACCGGGTCACCACGTCGCAGGCCACCCGGACGTACGCGGACGCCTTCCTGGTCGACGCGGACAAGGCCCTGCGGGTGCCCGCCGGGGTCTCCGACGAGGTCGCGGCGGCCCTGCCCCTGCAGGGGCTCACGGCCCACTACCTGGTCCGCTCCACCTACCCCGTGCAGGAGGGCGACGTCGCCGTGATCACCGCCGGCGCGGGCGGGGTCGGCGGTCTGGCGGTGCAGCTGCTGAGATCGCTGGGCGCCACGGTCGTCGCCCTGGTCGGCTCGCAGGACAAGGCCGAGACGGCGCGCTCGCTGGGCGCCGACCACGCGCTCGTCGGCTACGAGGGCTTCGCCGAGCGGGTCCGGGAGCTCACCGGCGGCCGCGGCGCGGACGTGGTCTACGACTCCGTGGGCAAGGACACCTTCGACGAGTCGCTCCGGGCGCTGCGAAAGCGCGGGGTGCTGGTGCTCTTCGGCGGGTCCTCCGGCCAGGTGCCCCCGTTCGACCTGCAGGGCCTGGCCCGGCACGGCTCCCTGTACGTCACCCGGCCCACGCTCAACGACTACCTGCTCGACGAGAAGGAGCGCAACTGGCGCGCCGGCGAGCTCTTCGACGCGGTGCTCGACGGCTCCCTGACCGTGCGGGTCGCGCAGACCTTCCCGCTGGCGCAGGCCCGGCAGGCCCACGAGGTGCTCCAGTCCCGGGCCGCCCAGGGCAAGCTGCTGCTGGTCCCGTGAGCGCGGCACCGATGCACCGCTACCTCGGGGCGGACGGCGCCCGGGACCCCTACACCCCGTCCGTCGGGTGCTGCGCGGCCACCGTGGAGCACTACGACCTGGACCTCGACTACGACGTCGAGGACAACGGTCTGGAGGCCCGGGCGGTCCTGACCTGCCGCGCCCTCCGGGACACGGACCGGATCGAGCTGGACCTCACCGAGCTCGCCGTGACCGACGCCCGCGTCAGCGGCGGCGGGCTCGGCGGACTGCTGGGTCCCCGCAAGGTCGGCGTGCAGCACCGGGGCAGCCGGCTCGTGCTCACCCTGCCGCGGCCGGTCGCCGCCGGGGAGTCCTTCGTGCTCACCGTGGCCTACGAGGGCTATCCGGAGTCCCTCGACGGACCGTGGGGCGAGATCGGCTGGGCCGAGCTCGACGACGGTGTGCTCGTCGCCGGGCAGCCCACCGGCTCCTCCACCTGGTTCCCGTGCGTGGACCACCCCTCGCACCGGGCGACCTACCGGGTGAGCGTGCACGCCGACGCCGACTACGAGGTCGTGGTGCACGGCGAGCTGGAGTCGGTGGCCGAGCGCGACGGCGAGCGGCACTGGGTCTACACGTCCCGGGTGCCGCTGCCGCCGTACCTGGCCACCGTGCAGATCGGGCCGTACCGGCGCAGCGAGCTCGCCGGCTCCCGGGTCCCGCAGTACCTCGTGTGCTCGAAGAAGCGGCAGAAGAAGGCCGAGAAGACCTTCGCCGATCAGGGCAGGATGCTCGAGGCCTTCACGGAGTGGTTCGGCCCCTACCCCTTCCCCAGCTACACCGTGGTGGTCGTGGACGAGTCCCTCGAGGACCCGTTCGAGTGCTTCGCCTGCTCCGTGTTCGGCAAGAACCAGCTCGGCACGGACTGGGAGGAGCAGCGGCTGGTGGCCCACGAGCTGGCCCACCAGTGGTTCGGCAACAGCCTCGTGCTCGCCTCCTGGCAGGACATCTGGCTCAACGAGGGCTTCGCGTCCTACGCGGAGTGGGTCTGGTCCGAGGCCTCCGGGGACAAGCCGGCCCGCTGGCACGCGGAGAAGGCCCACCGGTCCCTGTCCAAGATGCGCCAGGACCTGGTGATCGGCGATCCCGGGCAGGTGCGCCTGTTCGACGACGTGGTCTACGTGCGCGGTGCGCTGACCGTCCACGCCCTGCGCGAGGCGCTGGGCGAGGAGGCCTTCCGGGGCATGCTCCGCGGCTGGGTGGCGGCCCACCGCGACGGGTGGGTCAGCACGGCCGGCTTCCGCGAGCACCTGCGCTCCTGGGCGCCCCCGCAGCGCTGGGCCGAGCTCGACGGCCTGCTGGACGCGTGGCTGCTCCGCCCGGAGCTGCCCGCACTGTCCGCCCCCGCCCGGCGCTGACCCGTCCCGTGAGCCTGGCGGTCAGTGCCCGGCGGAGTAGAGCCGGCGGGCGTACCACACCCCGGCCACGGCCACACCGAGACCGGCGAGGAGCAGCAGCGCGGCCCGGATCCGCTGGCCCGTGATCGTCCCGGCGGTGATGCCGTCCCCGAACTCGCCGGCCTCGGCGGTCTCGACGACCTGCAGGGTGCCGTCCTCGACGGCGAGCAGGGCGTCGGCCTCCTGGTGGAAGTGGCCCTCCCGCTCGCCGGTCTGCGTGCCGCGGAAGACGATCTCCTCCCCCGCCTCCGGGACACGCGGATCGGCGAGCCCGGAGTCGAACGGCTGCGCGGTGACCGCCTCGTCCGCGGGCAGTGCCCCCCGGTAGATGGGGTTGTACGTCTTGGTCTGCAGGTCGTTGGTCATGTCCTGGTACGTCCCGGTGATCACCCACGACCGGTCCGCGTAGCCGGCCAGTTTCCGGGAGTCGTCCCAGGCGAGGGCCCCGCTCACGGCCAGGACCAGCCCCAGGAGCAGTCCGAGCAGCCCCACCGCGGTGGGTTTCCAGGCGATCGGCCGGCGGGAGCGCCCGGGCTCCCGCTCGTCGTCGTCGAAGGCGAAGAACGCTTCCTGCCGGTCGGTGGTCTCCTCGGTCATGCTGGGCTCCTGGAACGGGGTCGGGAAAGGGGGGACGACCGCGGCGCCGGGCCGAGGTCGGGGACCCGGTGCCACAGTACCGAAGTTCCCCTCCGCCCCCGGGAACCGCGCACGTGTGACCGGCGGGGCGTGCAACGGCGCACGGCCCGCTCCTGGGGGGCGGGGAGCGGGCCGTGCGTCGGCGGGGCGGGTCAGCCGCGCAGCACGGCGCCGTGGCGCTCGGCGGCCACCGCGACGGCGGCCTCGCGGGCGGCGGAGGCCTCGTCCGCGGTCAGCGTGCGGTCCGGGGCCCGGAAGCGCAGCGCGAGGGCCACCGACTTCCGGCCCGGCTCGATCCCGGCGCCCCGGTAGACGTCGAAGACGCGGACGTCCTCGAGCAGCTCTCCCGCCCCCTCCTCCAGGGCGGCGCGCAGCGCGGCGGCGGGGACTGACTCCTCGACCACGAGCGCCACGTCCTGCGTGGCGGCCGGATAGCCGGAGATGGGGCGGGCCTGGACGACGTCGACCTCCGCGTCGATGAGCGAGCTGAGGTTCAGCTCCATCGCCACGGTGCGCGCGGGCAGGTCCTGGGCGGCCACCAGCTGCGGGTGCAGCTCGCCCGCGTAGCCCAGCGGGGTCCCGTCCGGGGCGCTGAGCACGGCCGTGCGGCCCGGGTGGAAGGCCTGGTGCGTGCCCTGCCGCACGGTCAGCTCCACGCCCAGGACCTCACCGGCGAGCCGGGCGGCGTCCAGGGCGTCCTGCCAGTCGACCGGGCGCGGGGTGACCCACGGGCTCTCGGCCGCGTCCCGGCCGGCGAAGACCGCGGCGAGGTGGCGCGGCTGGACCGGGATCCCGGTCTCCAGCTCGTCCAGCACCTCCTGGCCCGGGTGGGCCCCCAGCGGCGGCAGGGTCCGGGTGACCAGCTGCTGCACGGGCCGGAAGACGCGGCCGACCTCGTACAGGGCCAGGTCGCGGAAGCCGCGGGAGGTGTTGCGCCGCAGCACCTCGAGCAGCCCCGGCAGCAGGGAGACCCGCAGCATCCCCTGGGCCTCGCTGATCGGGTTGGCGAGCTTGACGGAGAGCACCGGGGCACCGGGCTCGGGGGCGCCCCACAGCTCGTTGTCGGCCTGGGAGACGAACGGGTAGGCGAGCACCTCGGTCAGTCCCGCGGCGGCGAGCGCGTCCGCCACGCGCTTGCGGGCCTGCTGCTCGGGGGTCAGCCCGCGGCCGGGCGGGGCCACGGGCAGGCGCGAGGGGATCGCGTCGTAGCCCACGAGCCGGGCGATCTCCTCGACGAGGTCCTCCTTGGCGAGCAGGTCCGTGCGCCACGTCGGCGGCACGACGCGCCAGCCCTCGTCTGTGGCCTGGACCTGGCCGCCGAGCTCGGTGAGGACGGAGACGACCTGCTCGGCGGTGTAGTCCACGCCCACCCGCCGTCCCGCGTAGTCCCAGGGCAGCTCGATGGGCTCGGGGGCCGTGGTCGCGTCCACGTCCGTCACCTCGGGCCCGGCGGTGCCGCCGGCCAGTTCCACGAGCAGCTCCACGGCCCGCTGGGCGGCAACCGGGGCGATCTGCGGGTCCACGCCGCGCTCGAAGCGCTTGGACGCCTCCGAGGGCAGCCGGTGCCGGCGGGTGGTGCGAGCGACGGAGACCTCGTCGAAGCGGGCCGCCTCCACGAGGACGTCGGCGGTGCCGTCGGAGACCTCGGTGGTGGCCCCGCCCATGACCCCGGCCAGGCCGATCGGCCCGGAGCCGTCCGTGATGAGCAGGTCCTCGGGGTCGAGGGTGCGCTGCTTGCCGTCGAGGGTGCCGAGGGTCTCCCCCGCGGCGGCCCGGCGCACGGTGATGCCCCCGGCCAGGGCCTGCAGGTCGTAGAAGTGCAGCGGCTGACCGAACTCGAGCATCACGTAGTTGGAGATGTCCACCGGCAGGGAGATCGAGCGGATGCCCGCCAGACGCAGCCGCGCCGACATCCACGGGGGCGTGGGGGCGGTCGCGTCGATGCCGGTCACCGTGCGGGCGACGAAGCGGGTGCACCCGGGGTTGCCGTGGATGGGGGCGGCGTCGTCGACCGTCACGGGAAAGCCGCCCGCGGTGGGGGCGGGCACCCGCGCGGCCACGGCCTCGGCCGGGTCGGTGAAGGGCTGGTGCACGGCGTGGCAGTACTCGCGGGCCACCCCGCGCACGGAGAAGGCGTAGCCGCGGTCCGGGGTCACGTTGATCTCGGCGGCCTCGTCGTGGAGCCCGAGCAGCTCCAGCGCGTCCGTGCCGATCTCCGGGTCCAGGCCCAGCGTCGAGAGCACCAGGATGCCGTCGTGGTCCTCCCCGATCCCGAGCTCGCGCACCGAGGCGATCATGCCCGCGGACGTGTGCCCGTAGGTCTTGCGCGCCGAGATCCGGAAGTTCCCGGGCAGCACGGCGCCGGGCAGGGTCACCACGACCTTGTCCCCGACCTCGAAGTTGTGGGCCCCGCAGATCACGCCCTGCACCCCGGAGGGGTCGATGCCCTTGCCGGTCAGCGTCTGCTCCTGGCCCTCGGGCACCACGCGCACCGTGCACCAGTTGACGGTCTTGCCGTTGGAGTGGATCTCCGGCTCCTTGGACAGCACCTGGCCCACGACGACCGGTCCGTGCAGCTCGTCCGCGGGGCGGTGGACGTCCTCCTCCTCGAGGCCGACCTGCACCAGGGTGGCCAGGACGTCCTCGGCGGTGGCGTCCGCGGGGACGGGGGCGTGCTCGCGCAGCCATGACAAAGGAACTCGCATGTCTTAGATCTCCATCCCGAAGTGCTCGCTGAAGCGGATGTCGCCCTCGACCATGTCGTGCATGTCCGGGACGTTGTTGCGGAACATCAGGGTCCGCTCGATGCCCATGCCGAACGCGAAGCCCGAGTGCACCTCGGGGTCGATGCCGGCGGCGCGCAGCACGTTGGGGTGGACCATGCCGCAGCCGCCCCACTCGATCCACCGCGGCCCGCCCTTGGCGTTCGGGTGCCATACGTCCAGCTCGGCCGAGGGCTCGGTGAACGGGAAGTAGTTGGGGCGCAGCCGGATCCGCGCCTCCGGGCCGAACATCTGCCGGGCGAAGTGCTCCAGCGTGCCCTTGAGGTCCGCCATCGACAGGCCCTTGTCCACGGCCAGGCCCTCGACCTGGTGGAAGACGGGGGTGTGCGTGGCGTCGAGCTCGTCGGTGCGGTAGGTGCGCCCGGGGACGACGACGTAGACCGGCAGGTCGCGGGTCAGCAGCGTGCGCATCTGCACCGGGGAGGTGTGCGTGCGCAGCACCAGGTGGGCCTCGGGCGGGTCCACGAAGAACGTGTCCTGCAGCTCCCGGGCGGGGTGGTCCGGCTTGAAGTTCAGGGAGTCGAAGTTGTACCACTCGGACTCGACCTCGGGCCCGTCGGCGACCTCCCAGCCCATGGCCACGAAGGTCTCGCCGATGCGCTCCATGAGGTTCGTCAGCGGGTGCCGTCCGCCCAGCTGCCGGCGGCGGCCGGCGGCGGTGACGTCCACCGCCTCCTCCACCAGGATCCGGGCGTCGCGCTCCTCCTCGAGCACCGCGGTGCGGGCGGCGATCGCCTGGTTCACGCGGCCGCGGGCCTGGCCCACGAGCTTGCCCGCGGCGGCCTTCTGCGTCTTGTCGAGCGAGCCGATCTGCCGGTTGGCCAGCGCCAGCGGGGACCGCTCCCCCGCGTGGGCGAGCCGGACCTCCTTGAGCTGGTCGAGGTCCTGGGCGTTTCCGACGGCGGTGAGAGCCGCCTCCACGGCCGCGGCGACCGCGGCCTCGTCGGTCGGGTCGACCGCGCCGCTCGGCGCGGTCTCGGGTGGCAGTTCAGACATCAGCACTGGCTTCTTCGGCTCGGGGACAGTGGCGTCCGGGCACGCCGGCTCACGTTCCGTGAGTCCAGTGGCACGGGAAAGCCCGGATCGGCGCGGATCGCGGGCGGACCCCAGTCTATGGCACACGGTCGGAGGGCACCGGCGGCCGCCAACGGGAGTCGCGGCCCGGTGGACTGCGGCCTAGTCTGGGCCCATGAGCGCTCCGGCCGGCCGCCGGGCCCGTCTGCGCGCGGCCTGGAACATGACGAACCTGTCCACCCCGCTGGGGCTGCTGGTGGCCGCGCTCACCGGCACGCGCGTGGTGCGCGGCCCCGAGGGGCTGCTGCTGGGCTTCGGCTACCGGCCGAGGCTGCCCAGGGCGGGGGCGTTCACCGTGGGCAACGTGGTCCTCTTCCGCGGCGGGCCCGACGACGTCGCCGCCCGCCCCCGGCTGCTGGCCCACGAGTCCCGCCACGCCAGCCAGTACGCCCTGTGCCTGGGCCTGCCGTTCCTGCCCCTCTACGGCGCCGCCGCCGGGTGGTCGGTGCTGCGCTGCGGGCACCCGGCCCCGCACAACCTCTTCGAGGTGCGGGCGGGCCTGGCCGACGGCGGCTACCGCGCCCGGCCCCGCCGCCGGCACGGCCCATCCGCCCGGAACTGACCACGCCGTCCCCGGGTGACCACGGGCTCGTGCGGTGTTCTGTCCCGGGAGAACCGTGGTCACGCTCGGGCATGCCGTGGTCACCCGGGCGTGGGGTGGTCACCAGGGCGTGCGGGGGCCGCTCCGGGGACCGTGGCCGGTCGGGGAACCCTGGCAGGTCGGGGCGCTCGAGCGCGGCCCGAGCGGCGGCCCGTCAGTCGGTGAGCTGGTCCAGCAGCGCCCGCACGATCGGCAGATCGGCCGGGATCCAGGGCAGCGCCAGCGCGGCGGCGGCGTCCCCGAGCGGCACCCAGCGCACGGCCAGGTGGTCCTGCCCGGCCGCGGGGACGGGCGATCCCGCCGCGAGCACACCGGTCCAGACGCGCATCGCCGCCGTCTCCTTGAGCGGCCAGCCCTGCGGGTGCGGGCCGGGCACCTCCGCCAGCAGCTCCACCTGTGCCCCCAGCTCCTCGGCGCACTCGCGGCGCAGGGCGGCCTCGCAGGTCTCGCCGGGCTCCTGCTTGCCGCCCGGGAACTCCCACAGCCCGCGCAGCCCTGCCGGATAGGCGCGCTGGGCGGCGAGGAACGCCGTGGGACGGTGCGGGTCGTCCAGCAGGGCGGCGCCCACCACCTGGGTGCGGAACGCGGCGGGCAGCGGCGCGGTCATCGGCGCGCGCGCCCGGCCCGCCGCTGCGCGCGCGCCGAGGCGTAGAGGCACACGGTGGCCGCGGTGCCCACGTTGAGCGACTCCGCCCGGCCGTACACCGGCACGGCCACGCGGTGGTCGGCCAGGGCCTTCTCCTCCGCCGACAGCCCCTGGGCCTCGTTGCCGAACAGCCACACGGTGGGGCGGGCCAGGTCGTAGCCGGAGTCGTCGGCCGGGGCCCCGGCGGCGCGGGCGGCGGAGAGGTCCTGGAGCCGGTCGAGGTCCACGTCGCCGCGGCCGTCGGCGGCGAGGACGCCGCAGCCGGCCGCGCGGGCGGCGCCGACCAGCTCGGGCAGGTCCGCGCCCACGGCCACGGGCAGGTGGAAGAGGGACCCGGCGGTGGACCGGACCGCCTTGGGGTTGTACACGTCCACGCTGCCGGTGCTCAGCACCAGGGCGTCGGCTCCCGCGGCGTCCGCGGCGCGCAGCAGCGTGCCGGCGTTGCCCGGGTCCTGCACCCGGGCCAGGACGGCCACCAGCTGCGGGGCGGCCCGGAAGATCCCGTCCGCCGGCACGTCCAGGGACCGGCAGACGACCACGACGCCCTGCGGGCTCACCGCGTCGCTCATCGCCGCGAGCACCTCCCGGGTCACCAGGCGGAGGAACACGGCGCGGTCGGCGGCCACGCGCTCGAGCAGCCCGGTGATGTCCGGGTGCTGGGCCAGGGCGTCCTGGGTGACGTAGACGGCGTCCACGCACGGGGACTCGAGGTGCCGGGCCAGGGCCTCCCGGGCGTTCTGCGGTCCCTCGGCGAGGAACAGCCCGCGCTTGGAACGCGCGGAGCGCCCGGCCAGTCCCGCGACGTCCCGCACCCGATCGGCTCGGGGGTTGGACATCGACCGGTCGGCCAGGCGCTCCGTGAGGTTCACAGCTCCGACGGGGTCAGGCTGCGGCTTCGCGCGGCGCGGAGGTGTCCTCCGGCAGGGCGTTCTTGGCGATCTCGACCAGCCCGGCGAAGGCCTGCGCGTCGTTGACGGCCAGCTCGGCGAGCATGCGCCGGTCGACCTCCACCTCGGCGGCCTTCAGGCCCTGGATGAAGCGGTTGTAGGTCAGGCCGTTGGCGCGGGCAGCGGCGTTGATGCGCTGGATCCACAGCCGGCGGAAGTCGCCCTTGCGCTTGCGGCGGTCGTTGTAGCTGTAGACGAACGAGTGGGTGACCTGCTCCTTCGCCTTGCGGTACAGGCGCGAGCGCTGGCCGCGGTAGCCGGAGGCCTGCTCGAGGATTTCCCGGCGCTTCTTGTGGGCGTTGACCGCCCGCTTCACACGTGCCACGTGTGTACTCCTTCACTTCGGTCCCGGCCGGTCGGCCGGGAGGTCAAATCTGTGCGGGGCGGGGAGGCGGGCTCCCCTGCGGATGCGGTGGGGGTTACTTGCCCAGCATCTTCTTGATGACCTTGGCCTCGCCCGGGGTGACGATCTGGTCGGACGCCAGGCGGCGGGTCAGGCGGGAGGACTTGTGCTCCAGGTAGTGGCGGCGGTTGGCCTGCTGGCGCTTGACCTTGCCGGTACCGGTGAGCTTGAAGCGCTTCTTCGCCCCGCTGTGGGTCTTCATCTTCGGCATGTGGGCCGTTCTCCTTGCGTCTCTTCCGGTGGTGGCCACCGGAGGGCACGACGACGTCCGTCGCACCTCAACGGTGCCCCCCGGGCACAGCCGGGACCGGCTGCGCCCACGGGGCGTTGTCAGATCTGCTCCGCTCGTGCGGAAGGTCCTGCTGTCCGCTCAGACCCGGGGACCGGGCTTGGCGCCCGGCTTCGGGCCGGGCCGCGGAGCCTTGGGCGCCGGGCGCGGTGCCTGGGGGGCCGCGGCCTTCGGAGCCGGGGCCTTCGGAGCCGCCGGTGCCGCAGGCCGCGGCGCCGCCTCGGCGGGCGCCGCCTCCTGCTCCGTGGCCGCGGCGGGGGCCGCCTCCTGCACCTCGGGCTCCTGCACCTCGGGCTCCGGCGCGGTCTGCTGCGCCGGCTCCTCGGTCCGGGCGGCCTGCTCGCGCAGCTCGGCCGGGAACGCGTCCCCGATCGACTGGGTCACGGGCTCGGCGGAGGAGGTGTCGACCTTCTCCTTGGCCTTGCGGTCGTTCTCGGCCCGGGCCTCCTCGCGCTGCTTCTGGCGGCGCGCCTCGGCCTTGGCCTCGGCCTTGTTCTTCAGCGGGCCCACGACCATGACCATGTTGCGCCCGTCGACCCGGGGGCTCGACTCGACCGCGCCGACCTCGGCGACGTCGTTCGCGAAGCGCTCGAGCAGGCGCACGCCCATCTCGGGGCGCTGCTGCTCACGGCCGCGGAACTGGATCATGGCCTTGACCTTGTCGCCGGCGCCGAGGAAGCGCTTGGCGTGGCCGACCTTGGTCTCGTAGTCGTGCGTGTCGATCTTGAGCCGGAACCGGACCTCCTTGAGGACCGTGTTCGTCTGGTTCTTGCGCGACTCCCGGGCCTTGACCGCGGCCTCGTACTTGTACTTGCCGAAGTCCATGAGCTTGGCCACCGGCGGCTTGGCGTTGGGCGCCACCTCGACCAGATCGAGATCCGATTCGCGGGCCAGCCTCAGTGCGTCCTCGACGCGGACGATGCCGACCTGCTCGCCTGCGGGTCCGACGAGACGGACTTCGGGGACTCGGATTCTGTCATTGATGCGTGGATCGCTGATGCCGTGCTCCTGATGTTCTGCGTGATCGCCCGGAGGCTTCCGGGGACCTCATGGTTCGGTCCGGTCCACAACGGCAAAAGCCCCCGCTGCGGTCGGCAAGCGGAGGCTCATCGGCGCACCACCCGGGGGTGGTGCACTGCGTGACGGCACCGGCACGGGGAACCCGGCGGGCCGTCGTGCGGACGATGTCGTCGCGAACCCGGCGACCGTGGTCGGCGCGGGTGGGAGCTTCCTCCACTTGCACACTGCCCGCCAGTCTAGCGCATCGGCCGGGGGTTGGGGAACCGGGGCGCGGCCGGTCCCCATCCGACCCCTCACTCGTCCTCGGTCGTGTGCAGGCCGCGGTGCGCCGAGAGCAGCTCCGTCTCGGGGCGGGCGGCCACGAAGCGCTCGAGCTGGTCGAGGACGTCGACCAGGTGGGCGGAGTCCCCGGTGACGACACCGGCCCCCACCAGGGCCCGGCGGTGCAGGTCGAGGTGACCGACCTCCGCGACGCTCACCGGGAAGCGGCGGCGCAGCTCGGCCACGAGGGGCCGCACCACCGACCGCTTGGCCTTGAGGGAGTGCACGTCCCCCAGCAGCAGGTCGAACTCGATCCACCCGATCCACACCTCGGTCCCGCCCCTCCCCGGCCGGCACCGGCCTCCCCTGCAGGATAGGCCCGGCGGGCGGGAGCGTTGTGGCAGAGTTGGACCATGACTTCCGAGAACACCTTCCGCTTCGACGACGACGCCGCCCGCTCCGGCCAGGACATCCCGCAGGAGACGGTGCAGGCCGTCGACGAGCAGATGCGCGACATCGCGGAGGTCCCCGCCATCGAGGTCATCACGACCGCCGCCGTCCACCTCATGAGCGCGGCCGCCGTGAAGTGCGGCCTGGCCGCCGGCGAGGACGCGGACGAGCTCAAGGACCTGGACGAGGCGCGCAAGCTCATCACCGCCCTGGCCGGGTTCGTCACGGCCGCCGCCCCGGAGATCGGCTCCCAGCACGCCGCCCCGCTGCGCGACGGCCTGCGCACGCTCCAGCTGGCGTTCCGCGAGGCCTCCCTCTACCCGGACGCCCCGGGGCAGGGGCCGGGCGAGAAGTTCACCGGTCCGGTGAGCTGACCGGGCTCCCGAGCACCACGTCGACGCGGGCTGATCCGGGACACCGGGTCAGCCCGCGGTCGTGAGGCGCAGCTGCATCGAGTCCACGTCCTCGGCCAGGGCCGGCTCGACGCTGAGCCGGGCCTGGAAGCGGGCGAGCACGTCGTCCACCTGCGTCCGGTCCAGCCCGGCGCGCAGGGAGAGCACGACCGCCAGCTCCGGGCCGGCTCCCCCGCCGTCGACCACCGCCCCGTCCGCGGCCCGGGCCGCGACACCGCTTCCGGGCGCGGTCCCCGCCGAGGTCACTCCGGGCAGTCCCTCGGCGCAGCGGCGCACCGCCTCGGCGACGGCCGGGCTCCGGTAGGACGGCGTCCAGGCCCGGCCCTGGGCCAGCGCCCAGAGCGCCGGCCGGCGCACCACGAAGGGCAGGTCCGCCCCGGGGTCGAGCACGAGCAGCTGGGTGCCGTCCTTGACCGCCGCGACCGCCGCCCGGCGGAGGTCGGTGGCCACGGGCCGGGCCTGGATGTGCCAGGCGGTCAAGGCCGCGGTGGACGTGAACACGGGCAGCACCGGGCGCCCGTCGGCCGCCCGCAGGGACACGAGCGCCATGTCCGCCTCCTTGTCGGCCACGTGCCCGGAGGCGGTCACGGTCGAGGAGGCCACCTCGGCCACGACCGGCACGAACACCCGGGTGCCGGCCAGGGCGGCGACCACCTGCGACTCGTCCCCGGTGCCGGCCCGCAGGCCGGCGAGCGCCTCGAGGACCGCCGCGGCGGCGGCGCCGTCGTCGTCGGGGAACCGGTGGGTGTGGCTGGTGCCCTCCCCCAGGTTGCGCCCGGCCCAGGCCTGCCCGCCGGTGTCCTCCGTGCCGCCGGCGCTCGCGAGCTGGGCCTCGATGTGGGCGGGGAGCCGGCGCTCGGTCACCGCGCCGCCGGACGGCCCGCCACGTCGAGGGCCTCCCCGAGCGTGAACCGGCCCGCGTAGAGGGCCTTGCCTACGATGGCGCCCTCCACGCCGGAGGGCACGAGCGTGCGCAGGGCCGCGAGGTCGTCGAGGGAGGAGATGCCGCCGGAGGCGACCACCGGCTTGTCCGTGCGGGTGGCGACCTCCTTCAGCAGCTCGAGGTTGGGCCCTTTCAGGGTGCCGTCCTTGGTGACGTCGGTGACCACGTACCGGGCGCAGCCGTCCTCCTCGAGGCGGTCCAGGACCTCCCAGAGGTCACCGCCCTCCTCGGTCCAGCCGCGCGCGGCGAGCGTGGTGCCGCGCACGTCGAGGCCCACCGCGATGACCTCGCCGTGCTGGGCGATCACCTTCCGGGTCCACTCGGGGTTCTCGAGGGCGGCGGTGCCGAGGTTGATCCGGGCCGGGTCCAGGGACAGGGCCCGCTCCAGCGAGGCGTCGTCCCGGATGCCGCCGGACATCTCGACCTTCAGCTCGAGCTCGGCCGCGACGCGGCGCAGCACCTCGATGTTGTCCCCGCGGCCGAAGGCGGCGTCGAGGTCCACGAGATGGATCCACTCCGCGCCGGCCTCCTGCCAGGCGAGCGCGGCCTCCAGGGGGTCGCCGTAGCCGGTCTCGGAGCCGGCCTCGCCCTGGACCAGGCGCACGGCCTGGCCGTCGGCGACGTCGACGGCGGGCAGCAGCTGCAGGCGGGGGGTCTCGCTCAGGGGCATGGGATCTCTTCCTTCTCGGGCTCCCGGGCGGCGCGGGGCCGGACGGGGCTGCTCGGGTGGTGGAGCTGCTCGGGGAGCCGCTCCGGGTCGGGGACGTGCGGGACGGGCGGGCTCAGCGGGCCTGGAACCAGGAGTACCAGCCGTAGCCGATGAGCCCGGCGGCGACCAGGGCCAGGACCACCACCGTCCAGGCCGGCATCTTCTGCCGGTGGAACGAGATGGCGCCGCCGGCGATGAAGGCGCCGAGGACCATCACGACGACGGCGGCGCTCACGCGGCGTCGTCCTCCTGCTGGAGGGTCGGGCGCCCGGCCAGGGTGTCCCCGCCCAGGGGGTCACCGGCCTTGAGGTGGTCCAGCCGCCCGGTCCGAGGGAGGGTGCCCAGCCAGTTGCGCAGCAGCTGGATGCCGGCCTCGGAGGACTTCTCCGGGTGGAACTGCGTGGCGCACAGCGCCCCGTTCTCCACGGCGGCGATGAACCGTCCCCCGTGCTCGGACCAGGTGACCTGCGGCGGCTTCATCTTCAGGATGTTCTGCGGGAAGTCCCACTCCTGCACCCCGTAGGAGTGCACGAAGTAGAAGCGCTCGTCCTCGATGCCCCGGAACAGCACCGAGTCCTCGGGCGGGTCGACGGTGTTCCAGCCCATGTGCGGGACCACGTCGGCCTTCAGCCGCTCGACGACGCCGGGCCACTCGCCCATGCCCCCGGTCTCCTGACCGTGCTCGACGCCGGACTCGAAGAGGACCTGCAGGCCCACGCAGATGCCCAGCACGGGGCGCCCGCCGGCGAGGCGGCGGCCGATCAGGCGCAGGCCGTCGACGGAGCGCAGACCGTCCATGACCGCGGCGAACGCGCCGACGCCGGGCACGACGAGCCCGTCCGCGTCCAGGACGGCCTCGGGGTCGGCGCTGAGCACCACGTCGGCCCCGGCGGCCTCGAGGGCGCGCACGGCCGAGCGGACGTTGCCCGCGCCGTAGTCGAGGACCGTGACGGTGGGCCGGGCGGGGCGCTCCGGCCGGGTGTACTCCTCCGGCATGCGATCTCCTTCCGCGCTCACAGGGCGCCCTTGGTCGACGGGACGCCGCTGACCCGGGGGTCGGGCTCCACGGCCTGGCGCAGGGCGCGCGCGAGGGCCTTGAACTGGGCCTCGGCGATGTGGTGCGGGTCCCGGCCGGCCAGCAGCGTGATGTGCAGGCAGATCCCGGCGTGGTGGGCGAGGGACTCGAAGACGTGCTGGACCATCGAGCCGGTGAAGTGCCCGCCGATGAGGTGGTACTGCTGGCCCTCGGGCTCCCCGGTGTGCACCGCGTAGGGGCGGCCGGAGATGTCCACCACGGCGTTGGCCAGGGCCTCGTCCAGCGGGACGGTGGCCTCGCCGAAGCGGCGGATGCCGGCCTTGTCTCCCAGGGCCTGCCGCAGGGCGTCCCCGAGGACGATGGCCGTGTCCTCGACCGTGTGGTGGACGTCGATGTGGGTGTCGCCGGTGGCCCGGATCCGCATGTCGATGAGGGAGTGCTTCGACAGGGCGGTGAGCATGTGGTCGTAGAACGGCACCGAGGTGTCGATGTCGTTCGCGCCCGTGCCGTCGAGGTCGATCTCGACGGACACGGAGGACTCGCTCGTGCGCCGCTCCAGGGAGGCGCGGCGGGGGGCACGGGTGCCGGTGGGGCTCTGGTCGGTCATGCGGGTGGAACTCCTCGCGGGCGCGGCGCGGCCGTCGACGGGCCGCGGGGTGGCCCGGGCCGCCCCGGGCGGGCGGCGCGTCGGGCCCGGTGGTTGTCTGCCTCCATGCTATCCGGGACGGAGGGCCCCGGTTCGCGGGGCCTCAGCCGGCGGAGACGATCCGCTCCATGCTGGTCAGGAAGGCGGTGGTCTCCTCCTCCGTGCCGGCGGTGACCCGCAGGTGGCCGGGGATCCCGACGTCGCGCACCAGCACCCCGTCCTCGAGCAGCGCCTGCCACATGGCCCGGGAGTCCGGCATCCCGCCGAAGAACACGAAGTTGGAGTCCGACGCCGCCGGTGCGAGCCCGAGCCGACGCAGCTCCTCGACGATGCGGTCCCGCTGGCGCTTGATGTCCTCGACGTTGGCCAGCAGCGCCGCCGAGTGGCGCAGGGCGGCCAGGGCGGTCGCCTGGGTGACGGCCGAGAGGTGGTAGGGCAGGCGCACGAGCCGGATCGCGTCGGCGACCTCGGGAGCCGCGGCGAAGTAGCCCAGCCGGGCACCGGCGAGCGCGAAGGCCTTGCTCATGGTGCGGCTGACGATCAGGCGGGGCCGGCCCGCCAGCAGGGACAGCGCGGTGCCCGTGCCCCGGTGGGAGAACTCCGCGTAGGCCTCGTCCACGACCACGACGGCCCGGTTGGGCTCACCGGCCTCGTACACGGCCGTGACGACGTCCTCGTCCAGGGCCGTGCCCGTCGGGTTGTTGGGCGAGCAGAGGAAGACGACGTCGGGGCGGTGCCGGCGGACCTGCTCGGCCGCCGACTCCGCGGTGAGCCCGAAGTCCGCGGATCGTTCCCCCGCCACGAAACCGGTGTGCGTGCCCGCGGCCAGCAGGGGGTACATGGAGTAGGTCGGGACGAAGGTGAGCAGGGAGCGCCCGGGGCCGCCGAAGGCCTGCAGGACCTGCTGCAGGATCTCGTTGGAGCCGTTGGCCGCCCAGAGGTTCTCGGCCTCCAGCCCGTTGCCCAGGTATCCGGCGAGCTCCTCGCGCAGGGCCGTGAACTCCCGGTCCGGGTACCGGTTGAGGGTCCGGGCCGCCGCGGTGACCTCCTCCACGATCGCGGCGTGCACGTCCGCCGGGACCGGGTGGGTGTTCTCGTTGGTGTTGAGCGCCACGGCGACGTCCAGCTGCGGGGCGCCGTAGGGGGCCTTGCCGCGCAGGTCGTCGCGCAGCGGGAGGGCGTTGAGTCGGTCCAGGTTCTGCGTCACCCGAACAGTTTAGACCTGCCCGCGGCGCCCGCCCGCGGAGGGCTCGAGCGGGGTGGAGGGGTCAGTGGGCGGCGCCGAGCTCGATCAGCAGCACGCCGCCCATGATGAGCGCGATGCCCAGCACCATGAGCCGGCTCAGCGGCTCGCCGAAGAGCAGCCGGCCCGCGACCGCGGTGAGCGCCACGCCCGCCGCGGCCCAGATGCCGTAGGCCACGCCCAGCCCCAGACCCTGGCGGAGGGCGAGGGCGAGCAGCGTGAACGCGAGCAGGTAGCCGGCCAGCACGGCGGCGTACCAGCGCCGGCGGCCCTGCGCCGCGACCCGCAGGGACAGGGTGGCGGCGACCTCGGTGAGGATCGCCCCGGTCAGGTACAGCCAGGCCATCAGGCGCCGCCGTCCCCGGCTGCCCGGTGGGCGCCGACCTCCACGCAGAGCACCCCGGCGACCACCAGGGCGATGCCGGCGAGCACCAGCGGGCTCAGGGCCTCCCCGAAGACCAGGGCCGCCAGGAGGGCGGTGAGCGTCACGCCCGTGGCCGCCCAGATCCCGTAGGCCACGCCGACGGGCAGCCCGCGGCGCAGCACCGCCGCGAGGAACACGAACGCGGCGCTGTAGCCGGAGACGACGAGCAGGTACCAGCCCAGGTGTTCCAGGGCGGCCTTCAGGGCCAGCGAGGCGGCCACCTCGCTGCAGATCGCGGCGCCCAGCAGCGGCCAGACGGTGTCCCTCCGGCTCCGGGGAGGCCGCGGGGCACCACGGGCGGACACGATGGACGGCGGGCTGCCGTGGTCGGGACGCGGACGGCGGGCTCCAGGGCTCATGCCCCGACCCTACCGACGCGGAGCACGGCGCCGGGACGGAGTGCCCGGCGGCAGGTCCGGCGTTCGGCCGGCCGGGACGGACGGCCCGTCAGGCGGCGGGGACCTCCAGGAGCTGGCCCGCGTGGAGGAGAGAGCTGTCGAGGTCGTTGAGCTCCACGATCTCGTCCATGACGTCCCGTGGGTCCCGCTCCGGGTCGGCCTGCACGGCCAGGTCCCACAGGCTCTGCCCGGGGTGCACCGTGGCCTGCTCCGTCCCGGCCCCCGTGACGGGCTCGCTGGTGGCCGTGGCCGTGGACGGGACGAGGAAGATCACGGCGAGCACGACCAGTGCCGCGGAGCCGGCCAGCACGGGCAGGCCCAGCAGCACCAGGCGACCCCGCCGGGTCAGGACCAGCGGAGCGCGGGAGGTCCCTGCCGACGGGCGGGCCCGGCGGGCCGCGCGGGCCGGGCCGCCGAGGGGCCGGGGGCGGCGCGCGACGACGGCGCTGAGGGTGGCACTGGCACTCATGACATGAACTCCTTGACGTTCCCGCACGGGGCGGGCGATCTCGAACACCGGTCCGACCGGCGGCCCGTCCGGGCCTGCATGCGATCGAACATACTTTCGAATACCGATGACCCATGTCTAGCACGCGTCTGCGAAGGCTGTCGACACCGGGTCGTACATATGTTTGAAGACACACGGCGTGTCGCCTAGGCTGGGAGCACGTTCGGGCCTCGGGCCGGCACGCGTTCCGACTTCCCCCGGCTCCCTGCTGGCTGAGACCCATCGAAGCACCCGGGTCCGACATCGGAACGGGGCCGGCGCGCACCGGAGGCACCACCAGCCGGACGCGAAAGGACGACGCTCCCATGGCTCAGCCCCCCACCCCCGAGGAGTCCCGCGCCCGGGCCGGGCGCACCGGCGGCCGCGCCCGCGGCCGGGGTCTCAGCGTGCGCCAGCGCACCATCCTCGAGGCCATCCAGCGCTCCATCGCCGAGCACGGATATCCGCCCTCGATGCGCGAGATCGGCGACCTCGTGGGCCTGGCCTCCCTCTCCAGCGTCACCCACCAGCTCTCCCAGCTCGAGAAGCTGGGCTACCTGCGCCGGGATCCGAAGCGCCCCCGGGCGATGGAGGTCCTCACGCCCCTGCAGCTGCGCGACGCGGCCGCCCCGGCGACCCCGGAGGCCCCGCACGAGCCGGCGGACGCGCCCCGCGGCCCCCGTGCCGGTGCACCGGGCGGCATGGCGGAGCTGTCCACCTCCGCGGACGTGACGATGGTGCCCCTGGTGGGCCACATCGCCGCCGGCGGGCCCATCACCGCCGAGCAGGACGTGGAGGACGTGCTGGCGCTGCCCCGCCAGCTGGTGGGCCACGGCGAGCTGTTCATGCTGCGGGTCAAGGGCGACTCCATGATCGACGCCGCCATCTGCGACGGCGACTGGGTCGTGGTCCGCCGGCAGAGCGCCGCCGACAACGGGGACATCGTGGCCGCCCTGCTCGACGACGAGGCCACGGTGAAGACCTTCCGCCAGCGCGACGGGCACACCTGGCTGCTGCCGCAGAACACCCGCTACGAGCCCATCCTCGGGGACCACGCCACGGTGATGGGCAAGGTCGTCTCGGTGCTGCGCAGCCTCTGAGAGCCGCTGTCCGGCACGCGCTGTCCGACAACCCGCTGTCCGGCGCCCGCAGCGGCACGGGGCGCGGCCGCTCGGCCGGGCCCCGTGCCGCGTCCTGACCGGGTCAGGCCGTCGCCAGGCGCGCCAGGGCCCCGAGCACCACCGAGCGGTCCGTGGTGGTCCACAGCGGCGGCAGCGACCCGCGCAGGAACCCCCCGTAGCGGGCCGTGGCGATGCGGGAGTCCAGGATCGCCACGACACCTCGGTCCCCACCGGCCCGGATGAGCCGGCCGGCGCCCTGGGCCAGCCGCACGGCCGCGTGCGTCGCGGAGACGGACATGAACCCGTTGCTCCCCGCCCGCTCGGCGGCCCGGCTGCGGGCCGTGGACAGCGGGTCGTCCGGACGCGGGAAGGGGATCCGGTCGATCATCACCAGCCGGCACGAGGCCCCCGGCACGTCGACGCCCTGCCACAGGCTCATCGTCCCGAACAGGCTCGTGGCGGGGTCGTCCGTGAACTCCTGGACGAGCCCGGCCAGCGAGGACTCCCCCTGGCAGAGGATCGGCAGGTCGGTGCGCCCGCGCAGGGCCTCCGCGGCCTCCTCCGCCGCCCGGCGGGAGGAGAACAGGCCCAGTGCCCCGCCGCGCGAGGCCTCGAGCAGGGCGAGCATCTCCTCCAGCTGGGCCTCGGTCAGGCGCCGGCCCGGCTTCTCCAGGTGCTTGGCGAGGTAGAGGATCCCCTGCCGCGGGTAGTCGAAGGGGCTGCCCACGTCCACGCCCTCCCAGCGCGGGGCGCCCTCGCCGCGGAGCCCGAGGGCCCCGGCGGCGGCGTCGAAGGAGGAGCCGACGGAGAGGGTGGCCGAGGTCAGCACCACGGTGCGGCCGTCGAAGAGGCCCTCCCGCAGGGTCCCGGCCACCGACAGCGGCGCCACGTGCAGGGTGGCCGGGTCGGTGTCCTCGGCGGGGACGTAGCCGCGGCCGGGCTCCCAGCCGCCCTGCCGCGAGATCCAGAGCACCTCGCGGGAGTCGGCGGCGGCGAGGATGCGCTCGGCCAGCTCCAGCACGTCGCTGACCCGTGAGCGGGCCATCTGCCGTCCGGCGTCCCCGTCCTTCTCACCCCCGGAGCCGCCCTTCGACTCGCTCATGACCGTGCGTGCGGCGTCCCGGATCTGGGCCACGGCCGCCGCCTGGGCGTCGTCGAGGCCCCGGTGCAGCAGTTCGGCGGGCGCGCCCAGCAGCGCGGCCTCCAGGTTGGCGGCACCGGCGGTGAGGGAGTCGGGGTTCGCGGCGGTGTGCTTGCGCGCGGAGGCCGCCGCCGCGCGTACCATGGCCGCGGAGAGCTGGCCGGTGACCGCCCCCGTGACCCGGTCCTGCAGCTCGTGGGCCTCGTCGATCACCACGACGTCGTGCTCGGGCAGGACCGTGATGCCCTCGAACGCGTTGATCGCGAGCAGGGCGTGGTTGGTGATCACGATGTCCGCCTCCCCGGCCCGCTGCTTGGCGAGCTCGGCGAAGCACTGCTCGACCAGGGGGCAGCTGCGGCCCAGGCACTCCTTGGCGGTCACGGAGACCTGGCGCCACGCCTTGTCGCTCACGCCCGGGAGCAGCTCGTCGCGGTCACCGGTGTCGGTGGCGCGCGCCCATTCCCGCAGGCGCTGGACCTCCTGGCCCAGCCGGCCGGGCTGCTCGGTGGTCTCCGGCTGCGCGGCGCCGGGGTGCGGGGCGGCGTCGGGCAGGGCGAAGAGCGCGCCGGGGTCGTCCTCGGACGGGTAGCCGCCCTCGAGCTTGTGCAGGCACGCGTAGTTGCTGCGGCCCTTGAGCAGGGCGACGTCGACCTCGTGCTCGAGCTCTCCCTCCAGGGCGGCCAGCAGGCGGGGGACGTCCCGGCCCACGATCTGCGACTGCAGGGCGAGGGTCGCGGTGGCCACGACCACCGGCTTGTCCGCGTGCTGGGCGTGGGCCACGAGCGGGGCCAGGTAGGCGAGGGACTTGCCGGTGCCGGTGCCGGCCTGGACCAGCAGGTGCCGGCCGCGGTCGAGGGCCTCCGCGACCTTGCCGGTCATCAGCCGCTGCCCGTCCCGGACCTGCCCGCCCATCGCCGTGACGGCGGTGTCGAGCAGGCCCAGGGCGTCCTGCGCCCCGGGCAGGGTCTCCGGCCGTGTGCCGGAGACGTCCTGCCCGGACTCGTCGACGAATGCTGCGGGCACCGGCTCAGGCGCTCTCGGCGCCGAAGCCGGGCGCGTCCTCCGGGGCGAACTCCGCGAGCTCGGCCGCCAGGTCCTCGCGGACCTTCACCAGCAGGTGCGTGCCCTCGGGCAGGTGCTCGGTGCGCAGGATCTCCGCGTCCCAGTCGTGCAGCCGGCTGACGACGTCGCCGCGCTGGTACGGGACCAGCAGGTCCAGCACCGTCTCGGGGCGCGGGATGGACTCGCTGATCCGCTCCCGCAGCGCGTCGAGGCCCTCCCCGGTGCGGGCGGAGACGACCACGACGTTGCGCTCGCGCTGCCGGATCCGCTCGACCACGAAGGGGTCCGCGGCGTCGACCTTGTTGAGCACGATGATCTCGGGGATGTTCTGCGCGTCGATGTCCGTGAACACCTGGCGCACGGCCCGGATCTGGCCCTCCGGGTCCGGGTGGGAGGCGTCCACCACGTGCAGGATGAGGTCTGCGTCGGCGACCTCCTCCAGCGTGGAGCGGAAGGCCTCCACGAGCTGGGTCGGCAGGGACCGCACGAAGCCGACCGTGTCCGAGAGCGTGTAGCCGATCCCGTCGGGGGTCTGCGCCCGGCGGACCGTGGGGTCCAGGGTCGCGAACAGCGCGTTCTCCACGAGCACCCCGGCGTCGGTGAGCCGGTTGAGCAGCGAGGACTTGCCCGCATTGGTGTAGCCGGCGATCGCCACGGAGGGCACGGAGTTGCGGCGGCGGTTGAGCCGCTTGGTCTCCCGGGCCGGCTTCATGGCGGCGATCTCGCGGCGCAGCTTGGCCATCCGCGTGCGGATCCGGCGGCGGTCCAGCTCGATCTTGGTCTCACCGGGCCCGCGCGAGCCGATGCCCTCACCGGCGGCGGCGCGGCCACCGGCCTGGCGGGACAGGGACTCGCCCCAGCCGCGCAGGCGCGGGAGCAGGTACTCGAGCTGCGCGAGCTCGACCTGCGCCTTGCCCTCCTTGGACTTGGCGTGCTGGGCGAAGATGTCGAGGATCAGACCGGTGCGGTCGATGACCTTGACCTTGACGACGTCCTCCAGCCCGCGCCGCTGGGACGGGGCCAGCTCGGAGTCCACGATGACGGTGTCGGCGCCGGTGGCGGCCACGACGTCGCGCAGCTCCTTGGCCTTCCCGGAGCCCAGGAACGTGGCGGGGTCGGGCTTGAGCCGGCGCTGGACGATGCCGTCCAGCACCTCGGACCCGGCGGTCTCGGCGAGAGCGGCGAGCTCCCGCAGGGAGTTCTCCGCCTCTTCGAGGGTGCCCTCGGTCCAGAGACCGGCCAGGACCACGCGCTCGAGGCGCAGCTGGCGGTACTCGAGCTCCGTGACGTCCTCGAGCTCGGTGGACAGGCCCCCGACGCGGCGCAGCGCGCGGCGCTCGTCGAGGTCCTGCTGCTCGCCGTCGTGCTGCGAGTGCTCCTGGCCGCTGTCGGCCAGTTCGCGGGCGCGGCCGGTCAGGGGACCGCTCGCGGCGGACCCGGAGTCCTCGGGCCGGCGGTCGGCGCGCTCTCCGGCGTCGGCCTCCCGGGCCCGGGCCCGGGACAGGACGCGCTCGACGACGTCCTCGAGGTCCTGCCGGCTCAGGCCGTTGTCGGCCTCCACCGCGGGAGCCGCGGTGCTGTGGTCGGCAGGGGTGTTGTTCGACGGGGTCATGGTTCCTTTCGGAAAGGATGTGGTTGCTGGAATTCTAGTCGCGGGCTCCGACGGACGGGGCCTCGGCGGTGGAGCTGCGCGGAGCGGACCGGGTCCGCGCGATCGGTAGCATGAACGTCTATGACACGGCGTTCCGACTCCCCCGATCCCACCGCCGGCCCGGCGGCCCCGAATCCGGGGACCGAGCACTACTTCTCGGAGGATCCCTCGGTGCCGGAGGTGCGCCGCCCGGTGACCGTGGCCCTGCGCGGGCGGGAGGTCGTCCTGCAGACCTCCAACGGCGTCTTCAGTCCGCGAGGTCTCGACAAGGGAACGTCCGTGCTGCTCCGAAATGTTCCCGATCCGGCCGGCGCGGAGCTGCTGGACGTCGGGTGCGGATGGGGCCCGATCGCCCTGAGCCTGGCGGAGGCCGCGCCCGGGGCCCGGGTCACGGCGGTGGACGTCAACGAGCGCTCGCTCGGGCTGACCCGTGACAACGCGGCTGCCCTGGGCCTGGGCAACGTCGAGGTGCTGCTGCCCGAGCAGGTGCCGGCGGACCGCCGCTTCGACACCATCTGGTCCAACCCGCCCATCCGGATCGGCAAGCAGCAGCTGCACGAGCTGCTCCTCCGCTGGCTGCCGCGGCTGAACCCCGGCGGGAGCGCGTGGCTGGTGGTGCAGAAGAACCTCGGTGCCGACTCGCTGCAGAAGTGGCTGGCGGCCGAGCTGGGCGGGTCCTTCCGGGTCTCCCGGCACGCCACCGACAAGGGGTTCCGCGTCCTGCGGGTCGACCGGGCGGCCTGAGCCGGCCGGAGCCGGTCCGAGCCGGGCGCGGCGGCGGGGCTCAGACGAAGGTGCCGTCGGCCACGAGCACGGCGGGGCCGGCGAGGACCACGTGCTCCGCGCCGTCCGGGGCGGGCACGA
The DNA here is from genome assembly GCF_001027955.1 of Kocuria sp. SM24M-10. NCBI lineage: Bacteria > Bacillati > Actinomycetota > Actinomycetes > Micrococcales > Micrococcaceae > Kocuria > Kocuria sp. SM24M-10. Next base: position 30,349 of record NZ_LDNX01000119.1, read on the forward strand.
AGGTCACGGAGACGACCCCGCCGGGCACCTGCACGAGCCACTGGTCCGGAGCGGTGGGCCCGCCCCAGAACCGGGTCGCCGCCGCCGCCGCGCACGCGCCGGTGCCGCAGGACTGCGTCTCGCCCACGCCGCGCTCGTGCACCCGCAGGCGGACCCGGCCCACGCCGTCGTCGTCGCCGTCGGCGGGGACGACGAACTCGACGTTCGTGCCGTCCTCGGGCTCCGGGCGCACCACCGGGGCGGTGAACAGCTCGAGCTGGTCGAGCTTCTCCCCCTCGGCGAGCGCCACGACCGTGTGCGGGTTGCCCATCCCGATGGACAGCGCCGGGCGGGGCACCTTGAGCCCCTTCGCGGTCACGACGGCGTCCGAGCCGCGGGACCGGGCGGTCTCGCCGTCCAGGAAGCTCCAGGGGCCCATGTCCACGGCGTAGCCGGAGTCGGTGCGCGCGACGGTCTTCACCCCGGCGCGGGTGCCGATCCGCAGGACCTCGCCCTCGGGAACCTCGGCGAGACCGCGCTGGACGAGGTAGTGGACGAACACGCGCACGCCGTTGCCGCACATCTCGGCGATCGAGCCGTCGTTGTTGCGGTAGTCCATGAACCACTCGGCGTCCGGGGCGGTCTCCAGCACGGCCCGGCCCTCGGGCAGGGCCTCGCTGCGCACCGCCCGGATCAGGCCGTCGCCGCCGATGCCGCGGTGCCGGTCACAGACCAGGGACACGAGGTGGGCGTCGAGCGCGAGCTGCGCGTCCGGGTCGGTCAGCAGGACGAAGTCGTTGCCCGTGCCGTGGCCCTTCGCGAAGCTGCGCCCGCGCAGCTCCCCCCAGGGCACGGCGGCGTCCGGGGACGGGGCGGTCGGGAGGGTATCGGGCTGCGCTGAGGTCACCCGGACATCATACGCGGCCCGGCCCGTGCGCCGCGGCGGGGTCACGGCCTTCCCCGGTGCCGCCGCCGTGGCTAGCCTGGGGGCACACCGGCCGGGGTCCGGTGCAGTACGTGGGGGCGAGGACGGCCAGGTGGACGCACGAGGCAGCGACCGGGCACCGGACGCACGGAGCACGGTCCCGGGTGCGCGCCGGGGGCCCGGGCCGACCGCGGTCCTGTGGCTGCACCGCTCCGGGCGGATGGTGACCGCGCTGCTGGCGGGCTGGGGGGTCTACCACCTCGTGCTCGAGGACGTCGACGACGGGGGACGGCTGGTGTGGGCCTTCGTGCCCGTCTGGGCGCTGTCGGCGTACGTGCTGCTCCCGTCCCTGAACCGGGTGCTCACCGGCCTCTACGTGCCCCACTACTTCATCGGGCGCGCCCGCACCGGCGACGGGCTGCTGGGCGATCCGGTCAACCTGGCGGTCACGGGCAGCCCGGAGCGGCTGGCCGCGGCCATGCGCGCGGCGGGCTGGACGGCCGCCGATCCCCTGACCCCCGCCACGGCCTGGCACATCAGCCGCGCCGCGGTGCTGCACCGCAGCTACCCGGCCGCCCCGGTCAGCCCGCTGTACGTCTTCGGCCGCCGCCAGGCGCTGGCCTTCGAGCGCGAGGTCGCGGACAGTCCCGCCCAGCGGCACCACGTGCGCTTCTGGGTCTGCCCGCCGGGTTGGCGGCTGCCGGGCGGCGCCCTCGTGGACCTGGTGGGCGCGGCGACCTTCGACCGACGGGTCGGGCTCTCCCTCTTCACGCTGCAGGTGACCCACAAGGTCGCCGCGCGCACCGACGCCGAGCGGGACCTGGTCGTCGCGGCGCTGCGCTCGGCCGGCGCCCGCGTGCACGTGCTGCGCAACTTCTCCTCCGGCTACCACGCCCGCAACGGGGGCGGGGACAGCATCGAGACCGACGGGCACCTGCCCGTCCTCGACGTGCGGGCGGCCCCGCCGGCCGAGCGCCCGGGGGTGGGCCCGATGGCCGATGAGTCGCCGGTCCGCCCGCCGCGCCGTGCCGGGCCCGCCCAGACGTACGGCCGGCTGTTCGGCGCCGGTGAGTCCACCGACCGGACCGTGTACTTCAGCGACGCCGTCTTCGCGATCGCGATGACCCTGCTGGTCCTGGAGCTCATCCTCCCCGGGGACCTCCCGCCGGAGCGGTTGGAGCCGGCGCTGCGGGCTCATCTGCCGCAGTTCCTCGCCTACGTCCTGAGCTTCGCCGTCATCGGCACGGCGTGGATGAGCCACCACCGCCGGTTCACCGTCATCCGCCGCATCGACGGGCGCCTGCAGTGGTTGAACCTGCTGTCCCTGTTCTTCATCGCCCTGCTGCCGATGCCCACGAGCCTGCTCAGCGACTACGGCGGGAGCGGCTCGCCCTGGCCGGCGGCGCTGTACGCCGCGGTGTCGGCGGCCGTCTACGCCTCGCTGAACCTGGTGTGGGCCCATGCGTGGCACGCCGGGCTGATGGCGCCCGAGGTCGACGCCGGCCTGTACCGCTACGTGCTGCGCGGGCTCCTGCCGGCGCCGGTGGTCTTCGCCCTCAGCATTCCGGTGGCGTTCTGGGACCCCGGACTCGCCGCGTGGAGCTGGCTGCTCATCGTCCCTGTCTCCGCCGCGGACGGGTGGTGGCTGCGCCGCTCCACCGCGGTCGACAGCGCCTCCGGCTAGGGGCCGGTGGGCTCGGTCCGGAACCGCTGCACGAGCCGCATCGCCCGTTCCACCGTCTCGGGTCCGGAACCGCCCAGCCAGTGCACCCGCGGGTCCGCCCGGAACCAGGTCAGCTGGCGGCGGGCGAACTGCCGGGTGGCCACCACCGTCGCCTCGGCGGCGTCCTCGGCCGAGGTGCGGCCGTCGACGACGTCGAGGAACTGCCCGTAGCCCAGGGCACGAGAGGCGGTGCGCCCGGCGCGCAGGCCTCGCCCGGCCAGCTCGCGCACCTCGGCCTCCAGACCGGCCTCCACCATGGCCTCCACCCGCCGGGCGAGCCGGGCGTGCAGCTCCGCCCGGTCGACGTCCAGGGCCAGCTGCACCGTGGGGGCCACGTACTCCCGGCGAGGCATGAACGAGGCGAACGGGCGCCCGGTCAGCTCCCACACCTCCAGGGCGCGCACCAGCCGGCGGTCGTCGCGCACCCGGGCCGCGGACTCGGGGTCCACCCGCAGCAGGCGCTCGCGCAGCGCGCCGGCGCCCTGCGCGGCGAGCTCCCGCTCGAGGCGGGCGCGGATCCGCGGGTCCGTGCCCGGCAGCTCCAGCACGTCCAGGGCGGCCCGGACGTAGAGCCCGGAGCCGCCGACCAGGACGGGCACCCGGCCGCGGGCGCGGATCTGCGCGAAGCAGGACCGGGCCTGCTGCTGGAAGTCGGCCACCGAGGCCTCCTCGGTGACGTCCAGGACGTCGAGGAGGTGGTGGGGCACCCCGCGCCGCTCCTCGGCGGTGGCCTTGGCGGTGCCGATGTCCATGCCGCGGTAGAACTGCATCGAGTCGGCGTTGACCACCTCACCGCCCAGCCGCAGCGCCAGCTCCACGCCCAGGGTGGTCTTGCCGGTGCCCGTGGCGCCGACGACGGCGACGACCGGCGGGGCCTCGGCGCTCACCGGACGGGCAGGCTCGGCATGCCCAAGCTCACGGGCCGCGGGCCGGCGCCGTCGGCGGCGGTGGCGGGCACGCCGCAGGAGTCGGCCTGGCGGCGGTCCCAGGCGTCACCGGCCCGGGAGCGCCGCAGCGCGTACTCCCCCGGTCCGCGGGGGTCGGCGATCAGGTGATAGGCGGCGGCGTCGGTCACGGTGACGGTCACGAAGTCGCCGGGCCGGGGTGCCTCCGCGCCCTCCGGCACGGAGAAGTGCACGAGCCGCTGGTCCTGGGCGCGGCCGGAGAGCCGGTGGGTCAGCCCGGACTTCTTGCCCGCCTCCGCCGTGACGAGCAGCTCGACCCGGCGCCCGACCACCCGGCGGTTCTCCTCCGCGGCGATCCGGTCCTGCAGGGCCACGAGGCGCTCGAAGCGCTCCTGCACCACGGCCTTGGGGACCTGGTCGGCCATCTCCCCCGCGGGGGTGCCGGGCCGGATCGAGTACTGGAACGTGTAGGCCGAGGAGAAGCGGGAGGCGGCCACGACGTCGAGGGTGTCCTGGAAGTCCTGCTCGGTCTCCCCCGGGAACCCCACGATGATGTCGGTGGTGATCGCGGCCTGCGGGATCCGCTCGCGCACCGTGTCGAGGATGTCGAGGAAGCGCCGGGAGCGGTACGAGCGGCGCATCCGCCGGAGCACGCGGTCCGAGCCGGACTGCAGCGGCATGTGCAGCTGGGGCATCACGTTGGGGGTCTCGGCCATGGCGTCGATGACGTCGTCGGTGAAGGCCGCCGGGTGCGGGCTGGTGAAGCGCACCCGTTCCAGGCCCTCGATCCGCCCGCAGGCGCGCAGCAGCTTGGCGAAGGCGCCGCGGTCCCCGAACTCCACGCCGTAGGAGTTCACGTTCTGCCCGAGCAGGGTGACCTCCACGGCGCCGTCGTCCACCAGCGCCTGCACCTCGGCGAGGACGTCGCCCGGCCGCCGGTCGCGCTCCTTGCCGCGCAGCGAGGGCACGATGCAGAACGTGCAGGTGTTGTTGCAGCCCACGGAGATCGACACCCAGCCCGAGTAGGCGCTGTCCCGCTTGGTCGGCAGCGTCGAGGGGAAGACCTCGAGGGCGTCGAGGATCTCGAGCTGGGCCTCGGCGTTGTGCCGGGAGCGCTCCAGCAGGGCCGGCAGCGAGCCGATGTTGTGCGTGCCGAAGACGACGTCCACCCACGGGGCCTTCTCCAGGATCGTGTCCTGGTCCTTCTGGGCCAGGCAGCCGCCCACCGCGATCTGCAGGTCCTTGTTGCGCTTCTTGGCCGGGACGAGCTGGCCGAGGTTGCCGTAGAGCTTGTTGTCGGCGTTCTCGCGCACCGCGCAGGTGTTGAAGACCACGAGGTCCGGCTCGCCGCCCGCGGCCGGGACGTAGCCGGCGGCCTCGAGCAGACCGGTGATCCGCTCGGAGTCGTGGACGTTCATCTGGCATCCGAAGGTGCGCACCTCGTAGGAGCGCGGGGCGGGGGCGGCGGAGGACGCGGTCGGGTCCGAGGGCGGGGCGGCAGGGGTCGGGATCACCGGGCAATTGTACGGGCCGAAGGCCGTGCCCGTCCCGTCCGGACCGGGGACACCGCGGCGCGCAGCAGGCGGCCGTCCCGCCGCCCCGGGCACGCTGCCCGTCTCCCGGGTCAGGGGGTGTCCGGGTAGGCCTCGGTCACGTCGTCGTCCGCCGCGGCGCCGGTGCGGGCCTCGAGCTCCTCCTGGACGACGGCGAAGGCCAGTCCCGGGGCGTAGCCCTTGCGCCCGAGCATCCCGACCAGCCGGCGCACCGCCCGGTCCCGCTCCGTGCGGTCCGACAGGTCGAGTCCCGCGGGCAGCTTCCGGCGCACCAGCTCCGCGGCGTCGGCCCGCTCGTCCTCGTCGGTGCGCTGCTCCAGCGCCGCCTCGGCGAGCTCGCCCGAGACGCCGCGGGTGGCCAGCTCCCGGCGGATCGCGGAGCGGGCCAGTTTGCGGGAGCCCGCGCGGGAGCGGACGTAGAGCTCCGCGTACTGGGCGTCGTCGACGAGGCCGACCTCCTCGAAGCGGTCCAGCACCTCACGGGCCGTGTCCTCCGGGACGTTGCGGTCGGCGAGCTTGTCCTCGAGCTGCCGGCGGCTCTTGGCCGAGGCCGTGAGCTGGCGCAGCACGATCGCGCGGGCGACCTCGCGCGGATCGGGCTCCGGGTCCTGGGCGGCGGACGCCGGCGCCGCCGGGCCCTCCGGCCCGCGGTGGCGGGCGGAGGACCGGCGGCGCCGGCGTGCGTACGGGCTCTCGG